>NZ_SOGW01000102.1:0-48045 GCF_004403075.1 Cryobacterium sp. TMT2-10
CCGGGGGAAGATCTGCTCGTGCTCGAGCTGACCGGCGGAAATGATCGTCCCGGCCTTGTCGAAGATGATCGCGCGGGTACTGGTGGTGCCCTGGTCGATTGCGATGACGTGCTTGGCCATGGAATTCCTCCTAGTGGGTGGTGCGGGAAGTCGGAGCGGAAAACAGAGTTGCGGTGAAACCGGGCGGACAGCAAAAAAATGGGCCGATTCAGGTGTCGAATCGGCCCACCCTTCAGCGCTAGGTGAGGATGGGGAGCAGGACCAGGGACGCCCAGCCGGCCAGCACCCCGCCGATCACCGGCCCGACGACCGGAACCCAGGAGTAGGCCCAGTCTGAGGAACCCTTGCCCTTGATCGGAAGCACGAAGTGCGCGATCCGCGGCCCAAGGTCACGGGCCGGGTTGATGGCGTAGCCGGTCGGTCCGCCGAGGGAGGTGCCGATCACGAGAACTAGCAGGGCCACCGGCAGTGCGCCGAGGGCCGCGAGGCCACCGCTTTCGCCCTGGCGGCCGCCGCCGAAGGCCAGAACCACGAACACGAGCACGAAGGTGCCGATGATCTCGGTGACCATGTTCCAGCCGTAGGAACGGATGGCCGGGCCGGTCGAGAACACGCCCAGCTTGTTGGCCGGGTTCGGCTCCGCATCGAAGTGCTGCCGGTAGGCCAGCCAGCAGAAGACCGCCCCGATGAAAGCACCCAGGAACTGGGCTGCGATGTATGTCAGGACCGAGAGGAAATTGACGGGGACGCCGGATCCGAACTCGGTGGCGCCCGACGCGACGAGGCCGAGAGTGACGGCCGGGTTCAGGTGTGCGCCGGAATTATAGGCAGCGATCACACCGACGAAGACCGCGAAGCCCCAGCCGATGGTGACCATCAGGAACCCGCCGCCGAGGCCCTTGTTCTTGGCCAGAGCGACGTTGGCGACCACGCCGGTTCCGAGGAGGACCAGCAGCGCCGTCCCCACGACCTCCGACAAAAACACAACTCCGATATTGTCCACGTTGACCTTCCTTGCCGAGGCGGGAGATGCCGGAGCGATCCCATGTTGGTGTGCGGTTTGCATCACCATAGCCCGGTGCTTTCCGGAGGGGAATGGGAAGACTTTCCCGCTGATTTTGGCCCTTATCAGCCGTTGCGCCCACGCGTAGATTGAAGCGGGTAGGCGAAGTTCCTACGGCACGGCACCGCGGTCGTGCCGTCCTGTCATCCCGATCGAAGGAAGAGCCATGAAGAAACTCGTCAATGATCCAAAGAACGTGGTGGATGAGGCTGTTGCCGGGTTCGGGGCAGCCCACGCCGACCTGGTGAGCGTGCACCAGGATCCCAACTTCATCGTGCGCAAGGACGCACCGGTGGCGGGGAAGGTCGGACTGGTCAGCGGAGGAGGCAGCGGTCACGAACCGATGCACGGTGGTTTCGTTGGATTCGGAATGCTCGACGCCGCTGTTCCCGGCGCCGTGTTCACATCCCCGACACCGGACCCCATCCTCGCCGCGACGAAGGCCGTTGACGGGGGAGCGGGAGTGCTTCACATCGTCAAGAACTACACCGGCGACGTCCTCAACTTCGAGACGGCGGCCGATTTGGCCGCCGCGGACGGCATCGAGGTGCGCTCGGTGCTCGTCAACGACGACGTCGCGGTGAAGGACTCCCTCTATACGGCCGGCCGACGCGGCGTCGCCGGAACGGTGCTGGTCGAGAAGATTGCCGGGGCGGCCGCAGACCGGGGGGACAACCTGGATGCGGTGGCGACGGTGGCGGAGAAGGTCATCGCGCGGGTGCGGTCGATGGGGGTGGCTCTGACGCCGTGCGTCGTGCCGCATGCCGGCGAACCGAGCTTCACCCTGGCTGAGGACGAGATCGAGATCGGAATCGGCATCCACGGTGAGCCGGGACGGGAACGAATCAAGCTTGAACCCGCTGATGCCATCGTCGACCGGCTGCTCGGCCCCATCCTCGACGACATCCCCTTCGTAAGCGGCGACGAGGTTCTCCTCATGGTCAACGGCATGGGCGGGACGCCGCAGATCGAGCTCTACATCGTCTTCCGGCACGCCGCCGAGGTCCTTGCGGCGAAGGGCCTCACGGTCACTCGGACCCTGGTCGGGAATTTCACGACCTCACTCGAAATGCAGGGCATGTCGATCACGGTACTGAAACTGGACCAGGAATTGACCACCCTGTGGGATGCGCCGGTCCAGACGGCGGCGCTACGGTGGGGACGGTAGAGGGAGATCGAATGAACTTGGGTGCCACCTGGGCGAAGGCCTGGATCAGGACCAGCGCGGATGTCATGAGCGAACACCGGGTGGAGCTGATCAACCTGGACCGCGAGATCGGCGACGGTGACCACGGCGAGAACATGGACAGGGGTTTTCAAGCGGTGCTCGGGAAGCTCGACGATCTACCGGCGGATGCCGCCCCCGGGGACGTTTTCAAGCTCGTCGCGACCACACTGATCTCCACGGTGGGTGGCGCCGCCGGTCCGCTGTACGGCACGGCGTTCCTGAAGGCCGCCGTGGCCGTGGCCGGTGCGCTCGAGCTTGACGGCGCCGCGCTGGTGGCGCTGCTCACGGCCGCCAGGGACGGCATCGTCCTGCGCGGCAAGGCGGAATTACGAGACAAGACCATGGTTGACGCCTGGACTCCGGCCGTCGACGCGGCCGCCGCCGCCCACGAGGCAGGGGCCAACGATCTGGACATCCTGATTGCGGCAGCGAACGCCGCGGAGGCGGGAGCGGTCGCGACGGAACCCTGGGTGGCGCGTAAGGGCCGGGCGAGCTACCTGGGGGAGAGGGCCATCGGCCATCGAGATCCCGGCGCCCAGTCGTCGGCCCTGCTGCTGCGTGCGGCCGCAGACACGGCGGCGGCGTGAAAGTGGACGCTAGGAAAGGTCGGGTCGGCCTGGTCTTCGTCTCGCACAGCGCCAAAATCGCGGAAGGTTTGGTGGATCTGGCGCGCCAAATGGCGCCGAACACCGCCCTCATCCCGGCGGGGGGAACCGACGAAGGCGATATCGGGACGAGTTTCGAGAAAGTGGCCACCGGCATCGTGCAGGCGGATGCGGGTGCCGGCGTCGCACTGCTCTGCGATCTGGGCTCCGCCATTCTTACCGCAGAGACGGCGCTCGACTTCCTGGCCGAAGACGTGCGAGCGCGCGTGCGCATCGTTGACGCGCCCCTGGTCGAAGGCGGCGTCGCAGCCGCCGTGGCAGCCGAGGTCGGGGGAGATCTCGATGCCGTGGAGAAGGCCGCCCGCTCGGCCGTTCACCTATCGCCGGCCGTGGAGGCAGCACCTCCCGTTGCTCCTGTTGTCACCCGCAGGGTGACACTCGTCAACAGGGACGGCCTGCACGCTCGGCCCGCCGCCGACTTCGTCAAGCTGGCCAGCACCCTCAACGCACGCGTGACGGTGAACGGCAAGGATGCGTCCAGTCTGCTGGCCATCATGGGCCTGGGCCTGATCCGGGGCATGACCGCCGAGATCTCGTCCTCCGACGAGCACGGAGCGGAAGCGGTCGAGGCCCTGGCCAATCTGCTGGAATCAGGATTCGGCGAGGAATAGGGGACGGCGTTCCCGAGCACGCGCGCCCCCTTCAGTAGGATGGGGAGCTGTGGGCATGACCGGCACCGGTCCCGTGTCGACAGGGTCGCGAAGCTCGGTTTCCGGCCTGCATCCTCTCGCGATTCGAAGGCCGGCACCTTGAGTTCTTCCCCCGACCGTGGTCTGTCAGCGTGACCCATCAATGGCCGGCGCGCGCGCGAATGTCGGTCGCGTCCGAATTCGGACTGCGGGCGACATTCCCTGACCATCCGACAACCGCCGCCGCACGCAGCGAGGTGAAAAGGCTCCTGGCTCGGGCATTCTCCGCCACATCCCAGGCCTCCCTGATCACCGATGCCCGGCAGCGGATCCTTCACGTCAGCGGATCCTTCACCGCCATCACGGGCTATGACGAAGCCGAACTCCTGGGCCAGGACTGCCGTATTCTGCAGGGGCCCGGATCCGACCCCGGCGTCACGGCAGCAATCCGGCGGGCACTCAGTTATGGGGAATCGTATGAGGGAGATATCCTCAACTACCGAAAAGACGGTTCCCCGTTCTGGAACAGCCTGAGCATCAGGCCGCTGCGCGACGAGGCAGGAACGATCACCCACTTCGTCAGCGTCCAGCGTGACGTCACCGCGC
The DNA here is from genome assembly GCF_004403075.1 of Cryobacterium sp. TMT2-10. Taxonomy (NCBI): domain Bacteria; kingdom Bacillati; phylum Actinomycetota; class Actinomycetes; order Micrococcales; family Microbacteriaceae; genus Cryobacterium; species Cryobacterium sp. TMT2-10. The sequence continues at coordinate 4,192 of NZ_SOGW01000102.1, forward strand.
GAATGGCACACCAGGAGCAATTGCGGTTCCAGGCCGGGCACGACCCGGTGACCGGCCTGCCGAACCGCCGGGCACTGGATCAGCACCTGTCCTCCCGTCGCCCCGCCGAGGGCGCAGTGCTGGCCATGATCGACGTCGTCGCGCTCCGCTCGATCAACAGCACCTTCGGGTACGAGGCGGGCGACAGTCTGCTCAAACAACTCGGACGCCGGATGCGGGAGCTGCTGGCGGACGGTGACTTCCTGGCGTGCCTCGGCGGCGATCTGTTCGCCGTCGTCCTCGAGAACATCGACGGAGGAACCCGGTTGGAGGATGAGCTGGCGCGCCTGCACGAGGCTGTGCAAACGCCCTTCTCGTTCACGGACCTGGACCAGGACTGCACCATCGATCTGAGCATGGGATTGGCCCGCATCACGGGTGACGGCACGACCGGTTTCCTTTTTCATCAAGCGGATGCTGCGCTCCGCCGGGCCAGGGAGGGCCGCCCCGCGGGCCCGTGGTGGACGCTGGCGCCGGACGTTCCCGAGGAAGCGGTGGATCGGGACGTCGACGGCGTGGGGGACCTGCCGGACGTGGGGGACCTGTCTACCGGCAGGTCCGATCGGGAGCAGTTGTTCGCCGGGGGACTGTCCATGTTCATGCAGCCCGTGCTGGATCTGCGAACCGGCCGACTCAGTCGAGTCGAAGCCCTGGCCCGGCTGACCCTCTCGGACGGCACGGTGATTCCACCGGCCCGGTTCCTTCCCGCCCTGGATGATGCCGACCTCGACGAGTTGTTCCGGCGGGGCCTGAACGAGGCACTCCGCTGCCTCGCTCGCTGGGACGACGGGGGCCTGTCGACCAGTGTCTCAGTGAATATCTCCCCGTCGACGCTTCGGAACCCGGATTGTCCGCGGTGGGTCAGCAATGCGATGCGGCGCCACGGCATCGCGCCGGACCGGCTCGGTCTGGAATTGCTGGAGACGCTGGCGGTCGAATCGGAGGTGCAGATCGAGGCGATCGATCGTCTCCTCCGTCTGGGAGTGGGGCTCGCCCTGGACGATCTGGGCTCGGGGTACAGCAGCCTGCAGCGACTGTTCGCGCTGCCCTTCGACACGATCAAACTCGACCGCGGTCTACTCGTCGAGATCCGGTCCAGACCGGTGGAGACGTTGAGCCTGGTCTCGGCCCTGACCCAAATGGGTCGTGACTTCGGCGTCAGCGTGGTGATCGAAGGACTCGAGGACGCCGGGATGGCCGAGGCAGCGAGCGTCCTGGGAGTTCCACTGGGGCAGGGATACTTCTTCGCCCGTCCGATGCCGGCGGATGAGGTGCCCGGATGGGTGGCCGGGTTCACCTTCCCGCTTCGTGCCGACGCGGTACAGAGCGCCCTCGGGGCCCTTGCGTACCACTGGCAGTTTCTGCGCTGGGCCTCGCCCCACCCGACTGTGCTCGCCGGCTGTCCTCTGACCGACTTCATCTCGCTCCATTCGACGACAGCCGCGGCCGCACGCTGGCACGCGCACCAGCATGGCCAGGCTCCCGATCCGGTGTACGGACAGATGCTGGCGGATTGGCTGGTCGACCTCGTCCGGGATGGCCCCCTGGGCGAGTAGCTGGAGGAGCTACGGGAGCAGGTTGTCCAGGATTCGTCCCGAGTATTCCTGGGCGAACACCGCGGCCAGGAACGTGATCGTCGGGATGAACAACGATCCCACCGCATGGCTCAGCGCCTGCCTCCGTTTCGGACTGGTGGGGGAGTCGCGGATCAGGTCGTGCACGGCGATCAGCTGCCGGACCCGTTCCAGAGCAGTCGCGGGGAGCTCGCTGAGCACCGCGCCGAAAGACTCGATCCGGAACTGCAGAAGTGCCAGGTTGTTATCCACACCGCGGCGGATGATCTTCCGAACAGCGGAACGCGAACTGACGATGGAGACCAGCGTCGCGACATAACCGGTCACGATGAGAGCGAACGCGATGGGCAGAAGCAACGGTGATGTCACCGACAGCAGAACTCCAACCAGAACCAGGTAGGCGGTGACTCCCAGTCCGCGGGCGAAATCCACCCTCGCCAGAGCACGGAGCTGCTCCTGGACGGCCATCGAGTCCGCTGGGCTGGGCCAGAATAGACGATGATCGAAACGAGCCTGCAAACTTATCACGGGCCAGGGGATCACGCTGGCGAACATCATTTCGCCGGCGTAGTAAAAAATGATCATCAGGAGCGCGGTGCTTCCGATCTGAAGCCGGCTGAGGGGGACCGGGGCGACCAGACCGGCGAGCAGGACGACGAACACCGTCAGTGCCGACGCGGCCAGCGTGCTCACCCGCGGCCGGTACCAGCGGCGGCAGAATGTCAGCACTTGTCGCAGATCGCAGATCGCAGTCGCGCGCGATCGTGTGCAGCACGGCGTTCAGGCTCCGTGTCGGTTCGGCCCATCCGGCCACGGTCCATCCGTCGAGAAGTCCCATCGCGAGGGCGATCAGTGCCCAGCGCATGACCGGAGCCTCCGCCCATTGGCCGGCAAAGGCGGTCAGGACCAGCGGGATCCCCAGTGCGACCGAGGCGCTGAAGGCCGCCGTCAGGATGGCGCCCCGGCTGCTCAGCAGTGAGATCCCACGTCGCTTCAGAATCAGGTCGGCCAGCCGGGGCATCACAAACTCTGTGGTCGGCGATTGGTGGTGGGCGACGTACTCCGAAAACAGTCGTTCGAAGGACTCGGCTCTCCGGTCGGGTCGCTGGTCGGTCACGGATCCTCACCTTTCAACGCTGCGTTCCCGAAGTTGGCGTGGCGCGTGGCGCGTGGCGTCACACTACAGCCGCGTCCGGGGGTCCAATAGTGGCGCAGTATCCGCAAGCGGGAACTGGACTTATCCGAAAGAGTCCTAATCCTTCACGGAGCTGAGCCTGGGTGAGGTCTGCAGCTGTGATGATTTGAGGTTGATGTAGTCGGCGTGTGGCGCTCCGGCGGCGGCGGAGTGCTGGTGGATTATCTTGCTGCTGTAGCCGAGCGAGTTGGCTAAGGCGGTGGGATTGAGTTCTCTGGCGAGGTCGCGCAGGGCGGTGTTTCTGACGCCGTTGAGGTCGATGCCCCAGTTGCGAAGTCGGTTCAGCATGGTTTCTGGATGGGTGTGTTGGCCAGGCAGGTTGCAGGGAAAGAGCCAAGGGCTGTCGGTGTTGACAGTTTGCTGGTTGGGGCGGTTGTGGACGTAGTCCCAGAAGGTTGCCGCGACTTGTGCGGGCAGTAGGGCGGGCACCGATCCCAGGCGCAGGTAGAGGCCATCGGGTCGGGCTTCGAGTGCGCTGGTTTTCAGAGCTGCGATCTTCCCGACCGGGTGTGCATAGAGCAGGAGGATGAGTGCGGCGACGCGGTCTGCGGCGGGCATTTCTCCGGCGGTGAGGCAGACGCGGATGTGGTCGATTCTGGCTGCCTGCGTCAAGATCGGGGTCGATCGTGCCTCACGACGGGGGACCCGGACTTTCGCGATCTCGCGTGATGTGACGAGCCACGCGATGAAGGTGTTGATGGCATGGCGAGTGGATGGTCCGGAGGCGAGGTAGTCGTCGAGGTGCGACTGACGGATATCGGTGTAGGTGGCGTCGTGCTCGGATAGGAGCCAGGCGAGGAATCGTCCTGACTCAGTTATTTCCTGCTTCGCCGACCGGACGGCGAAGTTCATGTTCTTGCCGGGCAGCGACTTCGCCCGGAGTCGTTTCAAGTGATGCCACCGACCGAAGCGTTCGATCGGTCCTTGGATCTCGCGATGGTCAGCAAGAGACACGATTCTCTTCTCGAGCCAGCGTTCGAACGCCGCCAGTTGGCGGTCCCGGGGCGGCAGCATGCCGTGATGGGTGAGTGTTTCGCGAAGGTGCTCGACGGCGTTGGACGCGGGTAGGGCGTCGAAGGCCTCGTGGCTGATGGCCAGTTCCCTGGTGCCCAGTCGGGTGAGGAGCGCGCTGGGGCCGATGCCGCGTTTTCAGGCATAGATGCTCTCGGGGCGCTCGGCGTCGGCGAAGACAGCGACCAGGCGTTTGAGCCGGAGGTCCGGGGGAGTGTTCGGTTGGAGGGTTGCGGTGAGGTCGGCGCGGAGGACGCAGCGGATGCAGTTGCCGTTGCGAAATCGTTCGGCTTCTTCGCCGCAGTTGTCGCAGTGCAGGAGTGTGGTGATGCCCGCTCAGTCACGGCAGGTATTGGCGCTGTCCGCGTCTTTGCCAGGCAGTAGGCGTGTGTCGCCGCAGGTGGCGCAAGGGCCGCGGGTGTGTGTCGCTGTGGTGAAACAGATCCCGCAAATGGCGCCGTCTGGCCAATGCACTCGAATCTTTGGCACCTGGCGGCCGCAGCGGTCGCAGAGCAGGGTGCCTGGGGTTCGGGGTCGTCCGCGGGGCCGGTGCTCAGTCCTCATCGTCGAGGATTCGGGCGCGGACGGGTTTGTATGCGTCGGCGAAGTTGACGATATTCTCACCGGAGGCGATCGCTCGTTCTTGACGTTGGCTCTTGGCGTTCGCTGCGGTGAAGGTGACGAGCTCGTTCGCTTCAACGTTGAAGATGTCGCAGAGAGCGGTCAGGACTTTGAAGGAGATCCGTTCGGGATCCTGGGCGACGAGTCGATAGATCTGCGACTCCGAGAGCGTGATGCCGCGTTCTCGGAGCGGGGCAACGAGTTCTCGGTGTTCTTCATGCCGTGGCGCGCCATGAGCTCGCGGGCGCGCCAGCGGTACTCGATTTCTCGTTTCATGGTTTTTCCTCCCACGGGGTGCTGCTGGTGGTCGCGTTGATCGTGCGCTCGAGGACGCGGTTCAACGCCCGGGTTTGGTAGTCGCTGGAGACTGCCGTGTAGATGGATGTGGTCGACGCATGGAGGTGGCCAACTTGTTGTTGGACGAACGTGTGCTCGAAGCCGTGGAACTCGAACAGGTGGGTGACGTAGGACCGGCGAAGGGAATGCATGTCCAGGCCAGCCGGGAAGCCCAGCTCGTTGACGTAGGCGCGGAAGCGTCGACGCAGATTCGACTTCGGCACGACAAGGCTCTGGCTGGTGGGGAACAGGTCGGTCGGTTGAGCGGCAAGGTGAGGCAGTCCAGTGCGGATCCACCGGTGAACGGCCTCAGGCGACCACTCGAACACGGACAGAACGGAGCGGCGCTTGGGCGCAGACCCCTTCTGGGCCTTCCCGTAACGGACGTGGAGGACACCGAAGTCGCCGAACTGGGGCGAGTGCGGGTTGCGGGAGAAATCGACCAGCTGCAGGTGGGTCACCTCATTGGCGCGAAGTCCCCAGGCGTAGGCGGTCTTGAACGCGATGGCATCGCGGTATGCGGCGATGGCGCCCTTGCGACCCGAATTGATGACACGCTCGACCTCGACGTCGGCCAGATCGAAGAAGTCCTGCAGCTCACGACGCGAGAACGGTCGTTTCGTCGCCTGCTGTTCATTCTGTTGAGTGTCGGTGGCGCGGTTGAACTCAGTGATGATCTGAGTGACCGGCCGGCCAAACGAACGCCCGCAGACCTCGCTCCAGTCGTAGGCCGGATCGGTCAGGAAGTCGCAAAACAGTTTGAGGTTTGTTTGATACGCCCGGACGGTGGCCTGGGACAGATTTGATACCGAGCGGGTGTACGCGAAGTAGTCCTCGACATCCGCGAACGTCCATTCCCACGGGAAGTGCCCGGTGAAGTCCGCGAACTGACGGATCGTCCGTTCACGTCCAGAAATGGTCTCGTGCCGGAAATTGCGGGAGAGCTATTGGCGGCGCCAGCTGTCGACCATGTCGGTGCAAACGGCATCCGGGCTGCTCGCCTCCGGGCGCAGAGGCAGATGGGTAACTCGGCCCGATGCAACGCTCATAAGTACCCTCAACCTTTCTGCGAATTATGCTCTTCAAATGCAAAACATGCAAAACACGCCAGGTCAAACCGCGGAAATACGGGGATCCCGAGAGGATATGCGCCTCAAAATTCCCCACGTTGACTCAGAGCGCTCAGACCTTGCCCAGTGCAGATATAGCGCCCCGCATCCCAGAGAAACAGCGGAAGTTCCTGACGACGCCGGCACTCCGCCGGACAAATACCAGGGGAGTCCTATTCTGCAAATCCTGCAATAGATGCAATAGATGCAATAGATGCAATAGATGCAATAGATGCAATAGATGCAATACAACTTGACATAATGTGCATTATCGGTCATATTCCGCGAGGGTTCCGAGGGTCTGGACGCCGTGCATCGGCGCGACTAATCTGTGCTGCACAGGCGCCGTGCTGCACCGGCTTTGTGCTGCATCGTTTCGCCCGTGGTGACGCCCGGACCGGGTGCCACAGCCTCACAAGATTCGAGGGGTGAGTGACATGTCCAACACCACAACAAACACCAGAACGGTTTTTGATCTGTCGATGGATGCGAGGACTCTGAGCAAACCCGAGACCACGGGTGTCCGGGTCGCGCTCGGCGTGAGCGGCCTGATCGCCCTGGCGCTCGGCGTTATTGTCCTCGTCTGGCCCGACGCGACGGTGGCCATCCTCGGCGTTCTCTTCGGACTCTATTTCCTCATCAGCGGGATCGTCCATATCGCCAGGGGGCTCTTCACCAAGGGCGCCTCCGGCGGGAGCCGGGTACTGAACATTCTGCTCGGTGTCCTGCTCGGAGTCGGAGGAATCGTCGCCATCAAGAATCCGCTGAATTCCCTGGTCATCCTGGGCATGCTCATCGGCATCTCCTGGATCGTGGAGGGCGTCGCGGGCCTGGTCGAGACGGCGCCCGACTCCAGCCGTTGGATCGGCACGATCTTCGGTGCCATCGCCATCATCGCCGGAACGGTCGTGTTGTTCGCGCCCGTCGAGTCGATCAGTTTCCTGGTCATCGTCGGCGGAATATTCCTGGTTCTATCAGGTTTTTTTCAGATTGTTCAGGCGTTCATGTTCGGCCGGGGCAGTGGCCGAAGGGCGACGTCAGATACCGTCTGACCCGATGACGGCCTGGGCGGCGACTTCCCCGACGTAGTCGGCGATGTCCCCGACGTAACGGGTGTTGTTCTCCGGGACCGGCTCGACGGCGGCGAGGGCCACCTCGGCCGCGAATTCGTTGACGTTGTACAACCGGCCGGCGGCGTCCTTGCGGGCGTCCATCGTGCCCGGGCTGGCGCGCTCGAGCAGCACGGCAGTCACAGTGCCCTCGATGATGTCACCGGAGACGACGACGAAACCGATTCCGGCCTCGGCCAGTTCCGGGATCTGGGCGCGAAGGGCGTCCTCGCCGGCGCGCTTGCTGCGGGCCACCGGCTCGTACTCCGGCATCGTTTCCGTCGTCGCGACGAAGTGCGCCTGGTGGCTCGTGACGAAGACGACTCGAGCGCCCGGAGCCAGCAGCGGACGGGCCGTCGCCAGGAGGTTCGCCTGGGCGTCCCGGTTCAACTTCATGGCGTAATCGGCTTCCATGCCGCTCTCCATACCGCCGGAGGCATTCATCACCAGGATGTCCAGTCCCCCGAACTCCGTCTTGATGGCCTCGAACATGGCCGAGACCGAATCGGCATCCGTCAGATCGGCGCCGACCGTGATCGCCGTGCCGCCCGCCGCGCGGATCGCGTCGGCCACCTTGATGGCGCGCGCCTCCTTGTTGCGGAAATTGATCACGACGCCGGCTCCCGCGTCGGCGAAGTACCCGACTGTCGCCGCACCCACGCCGCGAGAGGACCCGGTGACGAGAACGCGCTTGCCGTTGAGCGAACCTGCTGCAAGTGGATTGGTCACGAGAACTCCTAAGAATAACGAACTGGGCCTAGCAGAAGACCTTACCAAGAAGCCTCCCTCCCCCGGTTCAGCCACCTGCTAGTTTCGAAGTGGAGAACAACCTGGAGGGGACGCCATGGACGCCTTTGCGTCGGAGTTCGCGTGGATCGTGTGGCTGGTACTCATCCTGCTGTTCGTGACGATGGAAATGGTCACCCTCGACCTGACGTTCCTGATGATCGCCGCCGGCAGCGTCGGCGGCCTCGCCTCCGCCCTGATCTGGGCCCCGTGGTGGCTGCAGCTGATCATCGCCGCCGTGGTGTCCATGGCACTCCTGTTCGGCATCAGACCGCCGTTGTTGCGCGTGCTCAGGCGTGGCGGAGACCCGGCCCGAACCAACGTCGACGCCTTACTGGGCATGGACGGGCGCGTCGTCAGCACCGTGGGGACGTCCGGCGGCCAGGTGCGACTCGCCAACGGCGAGACGTGGACGTCGCGGCTCTCCCCCGGTCTCGACCGACAGGTCGTCGAACCGGGCGAACGAGTTCTCGTCACTGCAATCGACGGGGCGACCGCAGTGGTCATCCCCGCGGAAAGGAAGCCGTCATGAGCGGTCTGGTCCCCCTCATTGTGCAGGTCGTGATCGGCATCGCCATCGCGGTGCTGGTCATCTTCGTCATCGTCACGCTGATCAAATCCATCCGGATCATCCCGCAGGCCAGCGCCGGCGTCGTGGAACGGCTCGGGCGGTACCACAAGACGCTGATGCCGGGACTGAACATCCTGATCCCGTTCGTCGACCGCCTCCGGCCCCTGATCGACATGCGCGAGCAGGTCGTGTCGTTCCCGCCCCAGCCGGTGATCACCGAGGACAATCTGGTGGTCTCCATTGACACGGTCGTCTATTTCCAGGTGACGGATGCCCGGGCGGCGACCTATGAGATCGCCAACTACCTCGGCGCGGTCGAGCAGCTCACCACGACGACGCTGCGCAACGTGGTCGGCGGGCTCAACCTCGAAGAGGCTCTGACCAGCCGGGACAACATCAACGGGCAGCTGCGCATCGTGCTCGATGAGGCGACCGGCAAATGGGGCATCCGGGTCGGACGGGTGGAACTGAAAGCCATCGACCCGCCCCTGTCCATCCAGGATTCGATGGAGAAGCAGATGCGGGCCGAGCGCGACCGCCGTGCGGTCATCCTCACCGCGGAGGGAACCAAGCAGTCCGCGATCCTGACCGCGGAGGGTGCCCGTCAGGCCGCCATTCTCTCGGCCGAAGGTGACGCGAAGGCCGCGGTCCTGCGCGCGCAGGGCGAGGCCGAGGCCATCACCACGGTCTTTAAGGCGATCCACGACGGTGACCCCGATCCGAAGCTCCTGGCCTACCAGTACCTGCTGACCCTTCCCAAGCTGGCCGAAGGCAGCGCGAACAAGCTCTGGATCGTTCCCAGCGAGCTCACGGAAGCCATGAAGGGCATCGGCCGTGCCTTCGGACAGAACCCGGCCCCCGGCTCCCCCGCCGGCCCGGCGGGTGCCGCTTCCGCCCCCAGCACCCCCGAAGTGTAGGCAACCGGCATGACCCCTGGCGCCACGTCGCGTTTCCTGGACGGCGCCTCCCCCCGCGTGTTCGCCCACCGCGGCCTGGCTCTCGATGCGCCCGAGAACACGCTGCTGGCCTTCGCTCATGCGCTGGCGGCCGGCGCTACCCACATCGAGACGGATGTTCGCGCCACCGACGACGGCATCGCCGTGATCAGCCACGACGCCGACTTCGTGATCCCGGGCACGAGAATCCGGGTCGACAGCCTCACCATGGCCGAGCTCCACCGGATCAACCGGGGGCACGGCCAGTCGTTCTCCTCCCTGGGTGAGGGGCTGGACGCCTTCCCGGACGCCCGGTTCAACATCGACGTGAAATCGGAGGCCGCGATCGAGGCGACCGCTTTCGCGGTGCGGGACGCGAACGCGACGGGCCGGGTGCTGATCACGTCCTTCTCCGAGGACCGGCGGCGCCGCACGGCGGCGCTCCTCCCCGGGGTCGCGACCTCGCCGTCGGCATCCATCGTCGCGAGTGCGTTCGCGGCGGCCGAACTCGGACTCGGTGCGTCGCTGCGGCGTTCCCTGCACGGGTTCACCGCCGTGCAGGTCCCGGAAACGGTGCGCTTCCTGCGGATTCTGACCCCCCGCTTCATCCGCGCCGTGCACGCCGCCGGCGTGGAGGTGCACGTGTGGACCGTCAACGACCCCGCCGACATGAGCCGGCTGCTGGACCTGGGAATCGAAGGCCTCGTCACCGACCGGTGCGACCTCGCCGCAGCCGTGATCGCGGACCGAACCTGAGAGTTGTCACCGAGAAATTCCGTAACGGAAAGATAACGTCCAGCTTCATGGTTTAGAACTAGTAGTTGCATCGCGAGAGGAGACCACACGATGGCGGACCGCAGTTTGCGTGGCATGAGGTTAGGCGCACAAAGCCTTCAGAGCGAAGAGGGTGTCACCTTTTCACCACGAGTTAGTCACACGTATCTGTGTGCGACATGCGCACGGGAGACAGTCATGATCTTCTCGGCAGAGGCGGAAGCCCCCGACGAGTGGGAATGCCGCTTCTGTTCACAGACCGCTACCAGGCTGGTTGATTCCAAGCCGGTGATCGTCGACCACTCCGACGAGAAGGTCCCCCGCACGCACTGGGACATGCTCCTGGAGCGCCGCACCCGGGCCGAACTCGAGGAACTGCTCGAAGAGCGCCTGACGTTCCTGCGGCAACGCCGCGGCCAGCAGAAAATCGGTGCCTGACCGCATCCCTCTTCTTCTCATCTCACCTGCTACGCACCCGATTCCGTCGGGTGCGTAGTGCGTTAACCGGCGGCCGGACGCCACGTCGGGCGTTCACGGGATGCGCGTGCAGAATACACAGGGCCAATCCGGCCAGGCCGAGTCCGGCGACGAGCCACTCGACGCCCCGTCCCGCGGCCATGGCCGGGGTCACCACGGTGCTGAGCGGGACTTCCTGCACCATCGCGCCCGGGGTCCAGGTCGGCAGCCTGTCGATCGTGCGTCCGTCGGGGCCGATGATCGCGCTGGTGCCGACGGTCGAGATGTTGACGACGGTGCGGCCGGCCTCGATGGCGCGGAGACGGGCGATGGCCAGCTGCTGGACGCTCTCGTCGGTGTGTCCGAAATCGGCATTGTTGGTCTGCGCCAGGATGATCTGGGCTTTGTCGTCGATCATCTCGTGCACGAGCTGATCGTCGGCGATATCGAAGCAGATTGCGATGCCGGCGATGATCCCATTGATGTCGAAGACGTTGTCCCGGGTGCCGATGGCGTAGTCGCGGGAGATCAGGTCGATCAGCTCCGGGGCGAACGGTCGCCAGAATGCCCGGTCGGGCATGTACTCGGCGAACGGAACGGGGTGCACCTTGTCGTAGATGTCCACGGCACCCTCACCGTTTTTCCAGAGCAGCGAGCTGTTGTAGAACCGGTCCCCTCGAGCGGTGATGGTGCCGGTGATGATCGGCACCCCCATTTCCCGGCTGAGATAGTCCAGGACACGCGCCGCAACCGGCGATCGGAGCGGATCGATGTCGCTGCCGTTCTCTGGCCAGACCACGAAGTCGACCTTCTGGCCGATCAGCGGCAGGGTCGCCGAGGTGTGATCGGCCAGGATCTGGCCCGGGGAGTACTGCGCGAAGAGCCCGGCGTCGGAGGCGCCCTGCACCGCAGCGAGACGGGTGGTACCGGATTGGATGACGGGAAACGCCGGGATCACCAGGAGCACGGCGATGGCGCCGACCGCGATGCCCGCACGCACAGGGGCATCGACGTCGACCTCCCGCAGGAGCTGGACCACCAGGGCGCTGAGCCAGACCAGGAGGAAGCTCAGACCTGACATGCCCACCCAGGCGACGAGCCCATTGAAGGGGCTCTCTGACTGGGACAGGGCCACCCGTCCCCACGCGAACCCGCCATACGGCCAGACCGCCGAGATCGCCTCCCGCGCCGTCCACAGGCCGGCCACGACCACGGGAACGACGAAGAGGCGGCCGGCGACCCCGGGCCAGACCCGCGGGCCGACCCGGAGGACGATGCCGATCATCGCCAGGCTGAGCCCGAAGAAGATCGATTCGAGACCGGCCAGGGCCAGCCACGGCACCGGTCCGAGGTAGAGCGTGAGCCAGCTGATGTGGATCATCCAGAACGACGATCCCGCGACCATGCCGACCAGGAGCCCGGCCCAGGGACCCCGGCCGAGCAGGGCCACGAACATGAGGGTCACCCCGACGGGCGCCAGAATCCACCACGACCGGTCCGGGAAGCCCGCGTCGAGAATCGCGCCGGCGGCGGCAGCGAGCGGAATGGATGCCTGCAGCGGCAGGGCCAGCCGCCGTTCGGTCCCCTGGATCACCTGACCAGCCTAAACGACGGAGGAATAGGCGACGATGCCGCGCCGGATCGCGTCCATGGCCTGCCGGGCGGTGCGGCCGACCGGGTCGTCGGCGACGACGGAGAGCTGGTCTAGTAGATCGATCGTCTGCTTCGTCCACCGCACGAAATCCCCGGCGGCCATTTCCGCCTCGTCGAGCACGTCGACGAGGGAGCCTCCCCGCGCCCACTTCCAGATGGCGAGACTCAGTCCCACTGCCAGTGGGTTGCTCCCGGGGAGCTTGTTCTCACGTTCGAGGTCGTCGAGCCGGCTCCAGAGGTCCTGCGTATCGTGGAGGGCCTCCCGGAAGGGCCCCTTCGGCAGGTACCGTTCGTCGATCAGGCCTTCGTCGCGGCGGGGCTCGAAGACGAGCGCGCACGCCATCGCGGCCAGACCGGCCGGGTCCAGGCCGGACCAGAGTCCACGGCGCAGCGATTCGGCGACCAGCAGGTCCCGGTCCGCGTAGATGCGCCGCAGGATGAGCCCGCTCGGGCTGAGGCCGACCCCGGTGGGGACTTCTACGAGGTAACCGTACCCGAGGAGCACATCGGTCACCCGGTCGAAGATGCGGGCGACGGCGCCGGTGCGGGTCGTGATCTGATGGGTGAGCGCATCCGTGTCGCGTCTGAGCTTCCACCACCGCTGGGCCCACCGCGCGTGCTGCTCGCGCTCCGGGCAATTGTGGCACGGGTGGGCGCGCATCCGCTTGCGCAGGCCGGCCAGCTCGTGCTGGCGACGTTCCCGCGCGGCCCGGGCACCGGTCTCCCCGGCCGCGGTTTCCCGCTCCACCTTGGTCAGCCGGCGCCGGATGGCCGAGTAGGCGGTGAAGTCACCCAGATGGCACTCCATGGCCGTCGCGAACCCGGCCAGGGACTGCTCCTGTTGGCGCACCTTGCGGGCCAGGTCGACGACGGCGCGGTCGGCCTGGAACTGGGCGAACGAGGATTCGAGCACGTCGCGGGTGTGTTCCCGGCCGAACTGCTCGATCAGGTTGACCGCCATGTTGTAGGTGGGCTTGAAACTGGAGTTGAGCGGGTAGGTGCGCCGAGACGCGAGGGATGCCACGGTCTGCGGGTCGAGGCCCTGCGCCCACTGAATCACCGAGTGTCCTTCGACGTCGATGCCGCGGCGGCCCGCCCGCCCGGTGAGTTGCGTGTACTCCCCCGGCGTGATCGGGACCCTGGCTTCGCCGTTGAACTTCTCCAGCTTGTCGAGCACGACCGTGCGTGCGGGCATGTTGATGCCCAGGGCGAGCGTCTCCGTTGCGAAGACCGCCTTCACCAGCTTCTTCTGGAAGAGCTCCTCGACCACCTCCTTGAACGCCGGCAGCAGCCCGGCGTGGTGCGCGGCGACGCCGCGCTCCAGGCCGTCGAGCCATTCGAAGTAGCCCAGGACGCCCAGGTCCTCGTCGAGCAAGGTGCGGCAGCGTTCATCGACGATCTGGCGGATCTCCTCACGCTCCTGCGCGTCGGTGAGCCGGACCCCGGCGCGCAGAACCTGGCGCACGGCCTGGTCGCAGCCGACCCGGCTGAAAATAAAGAAGATCGCCGGAAGCAGGTGCTTGCCCTCGAGCAGGCGCACGATCTCGGAGCGATCCATCCGGCCGGCCTCGAATCCGCCCCGCTGATGCTGGGGCCCCCTTCCCCGGTCGCCGGCCCGGTCACCACCCCGGCGGCCGTTCGGGGACCGGAGCGCGGCGCCGCGCCCGCCGGACTGGGACAGGCGGACCAGCTCCGGGTTCACCCGGTGGGTGCCGGCCAGCCCGGCGGCGTCGAACAGGTCGAGCATCTTGCTCTTGACCAGCACGTGCTGCTCGAGCGGGACCGGCCGCTCCTCGGACACGATCACATCCGTCTCGCCCCGCACCGCCTGCAGCCAGTCACCGAACTCCTCGGCGTTGGAGACCGTGGCGCTCAAGGACACCATCCGCACCTGCTGCGGCAGGTGGATGATGACTTCCTCCCACACTGCTCCGCGGAAACGATCCGCCAGGAAGTGAACCTCGTCCAGGACGACGAAGGCCAGGTTGGTGAGCAGGTCGGAATCCGCGTAGAGCATGTTGCGCAGCACTTCGGTGGTCATGACGACGATGCGGGCCTGCGGGTTGACGTTCGTGTCGCCCGTGAGAAGGCCCACCTCATCCGCCCCGTACTCCGCGACGAGTTCCTGGAATTTCTGGTTGCTCAGCGCCTTCATCGGCGCCGTGTAGAAGACCTTTTTCGCCGGGCTCTGCATCGCCAGGTAGATCGCGAACTCCGCGATCAGGGTCTTTCCCGCACCGGTGGGCGCGGCGACCAGCACGCTGTTCCCGTCTTCGAGGGACGCGCAGGCCGCCAGCTGGAAGGGATCCAGCTCGAACCGGAGGCCGGACCGGAACAGCTCCAATTGCGGACGGCCAGCGCGGGCCCGGGCGGAGGCGTAGCGCTCGGCCGGTGACTGCAGGGAGGTCATCGGATGCACGGAATTGTCATAGTGGGGCGCCCTAGAGCGCCAGCTCCTGATCGAGGGCACGGGCGCGCCTAGCGGCGCGGCGGTCGTGAAGGAAAGCGATGCCGTAAGCGGCGAAGTAGAGAACGACCATCGGGATGGCCAGCAGGAACATGGAGACCACGTCCGCGGCGGGAGTGGCGATGGCCGTGAACAGGACGATCACGAGGATGGCCACGCGCCAGGACTTGATGATCGACGCGGCGCTGATCACGCCGGCCAGGTTGAGCAGCACGATGAAAACGGGCAGGACGAAGGCGACGCCGATGGCGATCATGAGCTTGAGAACGAAGTCCAAATAGTTCTGCGCCACGATCAGCGCGGCGTCTTCCTTCGGCGCGAAACTGGTCATCAGCCCGACGACGTTCGGCAGCACGTACCAGCCGGCCGCGCATCCGGCCAGGAACAGCGGAATAGCGGTGAACAGGAAGCCGAAGGTGTACTGCTTCTCCTTGCGGGTCAGCCCTGGCGTGAGGAAAGCGAAGATCTGGTAGAGCCAGACCGGGCTGGACACGATCAGGCCGACATAGAAGGAGATCTTCAGCTTGAGATCGAAAGCCGAGGTGATGTCCGGGTAGTTGAGCTGGGCGTTGCGGTTTTGCGCCTCAACGATCGCGTAGATCGGTTCGCGCAGCGAGTCCCACACGAAATCGGACAGGAACCAGCCGATGACCGCCCCGACCGCGATACCGGCCGCAGCCCAGAACAGACGCTTGCGCAACTCGAGCAGATGCTGCCCGAGCGACATCTTGCCGTCGTTGGTCTCACGCCGAGGAGTACGCCCCGCCACGGACTACGACTTCGTCGTGGGGTCCGACGGCCCCGCGGCCTTCGTGGAACCGTCAGCGTGGGGCGCCAGGTCGGTTTCGTCCTTGTCGCTCTTGATCTCGTTCTTGAAGATCTTCATCGACTGACCGAGGCTGCGGGCGAGGCCGGGAAGCTTGGGGGCGCCGAACAGAAGCAGAACGATGACGAGGATGATCAGGAAGTGCCATCCGGTCAGGTTGTTAAGCATCAGGGTCTGTCCTTCGGTTCAAGGGAACATGTTGCAACAGTTTACCTCTGGCGATCAAGGAGTCCCGACGCGCCTGTCGGCGGTGCTGCCGCTCATCGCGGAGGAGCTCGACGGCGAGCTGGAGGTCCTCACGGTTCTGGAAGATTCCCGGCCGGAATTGAGCCTGCTCCGGCGGGGCCTGGTCCCGGCCCAACGCGGCCACCTGGTCGCCCAGGTCCCTGAGCGCGTCCACCGTGGCCATCAGCTTCTTGAACAGGCTGAAGCCGAACCAGGCCAGTGTGCCGAGGAGGCCGAGAATCAGCCCGCTCCAGATCAGGGCCCATGACCACCAAGGCATCAGCGGATCCCCCCGACTGGCGGGGCATTGTCGTCGCCAGTGGCCCAGTCAGGCGCCTCGTCGTAGGCCTGTACGCCCGCACCGGCCCAGTCCCGCACCGCTTTCCGCGCCTCGGCCGGGCCGACGACGGTCACGACTCCGGCAAGCCCGGAGACGAGCCGCTTCAGCCCGTGATAGTGCGCCACCCTGACGGTCAGGCGCACCTGCTCGGCGGGGAGGCCGCTATCCGTTTCAGCCCTCTGCGGGGAGAAGTCGGCCAGCAGGGGCACGGCCGATATCGGCAGTTCGACCACGACGTCGAGGTCGGAGGCAGACCCCTCGAACAGGTTCTCCGGAAGGACGACATCATCGGGGCGCGGGGTGGTCGGCAGCGTAGTGGTCTGCAGGTCGCTCATCCGGTCAAGCCGGAAGGTGCGGATGGCGCCGCGCAGGTGGCACCAGCCGCGCAGGTACCAGTCACGGTCAACGGATTCGACGCGCCACGGATCGACCCGCCGCTTCTCCTGCGTGCCCCGGGCGTTGAGGTAATCGAATTCGACTTGCACCCCGTCGCGGACCGCGGACTGGATGATCGTGATCGCGGTGCCCGAATCGGTGC
Organism: Cryobacterium sp. TMT2-10; assembly: GCF_004403075.1. NCBI lineage: Bacteria > Bacillati > Actinomycetota > Actinomycetes > Micrococcales > Microbacteriaceae > Cryobacterium > Cryobacterium sp. TMT2-10. The sequence goes on from NZ_SOGW01000102.1 coordinate 20,757, forward strand.
GGGCTACGGCGACCTGGGTGGGAGCGGCGGAAGCGCTGCGGGTGAGCTTCGCCATCAGTGAGGCGATCGCCTCGCTGTCGGCGTTCTCCGGCAGCGAGGACAGATATTGGAGTCCTGCGATCAAAGCGGCGGCCTCGCGGGCCGAGAATCGCGGGGAGTCGTCGATGGCCACGAGGTGGGTGAGGGCGATGGTGTCGTTGGTCTCGAACTCCTCCCAGTGGATGTCGAAGAGGTCGCCGTGCTGGTACTGCCGGCTCTCTCCGGGGACGCCCGACACCGCAATCAGACTCACCGCGTCGCGGACGAGTTGCGGCGCCACACCGAAGTGATCGGCGACATCCGTGACACTGATGCTGTCTCGGTCCATCAGGTAGGGAACCAGCGACAGGAGGAAAGTCAGCTTGTCGGATGCTCCGGGCATGACGAGGGCGCTCATCTCGGTTCTCCCTCGCTGGACGGGTCGGTGCCGGCGGGGTCGGTGCTGGACGGGTCGGTGCTGGACGGGTCGGTGCTGGACGGGTCGGTGTGGGCGTCCCTCACACCGATGAGGCGAGTCAGGACCGCGTCCCGGAGCGACGCCGGAGAACGCACGAGCACCTCGGGTCCGTAACCGGCCAATTCGTCCGCGAGCACATTGAGATCCGTATAGTGCAGCGCGATGGCCGACACGGCGGCGGGATCGGTGTTCCCGGAGCTTCGTTTGGAGAGCCGGACCGCGGCATCGCTGCCGGGACGCACCGTGACCTCGGCGACCTGCGCGTGCCACAGCGCGTCGAGTTCCCGCAGGGCTTCCTGCCCTTTGCCGTCGCCGTCCGGCACGAAGGATTCACCGGGCACGGTGACCACCGGACCGACGATGCGCGACAGCAGGAACGTGCGGGTCGCGTCGGCCTCCGTGTCCCGGCCGAAGAGATGCCAGCGACCGTCGTGCAGCACGACGGCCTGCGGGGCGACCCGGCGTCGGCGCGGCGATTCCTCGCCCGGTTTGAGGTAGAGGAAGGAGACCACGTGGCCGCGGTCCATGGCTTTGCTGAGCGGTTCGAACGAGGCCTCCCTCACGCGGAGGGAGGGGGAATAGCCGAGCACGGGATCGCTCGCGTCAACGCCCAGCGAGTGGAGCTTGGTCAGGGCTCGCCTCGATTCCGCGGACAGCGACCCTTCCCGCCACACGGTCGACGCGAGCTTGAGCAGGGTCAGCTCTTCGGCGCTGAAGGACACGTCCGCCGGGAGGTCGTAGAGGCCTTTGGGGATCCGGTAGCGCAGATGGTGGTTGCTGCCGGGGTCGTCAGGCGGCTCCACGGTCTCGAGCGGGATGCCCAGTTCGCGGATGTCGTCCTTGTCCCGCTCAAACTGGCGCTCGAGGCTGGCGTTGTCCCCGCCCGGGGCATACCGCTGGCGGTAGCCCTGGACATTGGACAGGATGTCGGCCTTCGTCAGCCCGATCTCGGTCGCGATCAGCGCGAGTACGAGGCTGAACAGGCGTTCTTCGACCGAAACACGGCTGGGTTGATCGGGAATGGGCGGCACGCTGCGAGTCTATCGGCCCGTCCCCGTCGCGGGGTTTAGCCGATGCCGAGGATGTCGACGACGAAGACCAGCGTCGATCCGGCCGGGATCGAGCCCTGTGCCGAGTCGCCGTACCCCTCGTCCGGAGGGATGACCGCGACGATCTGGGAGCCGACCGTCTGCCCGATGAGAGCCTTCGCGAACCCGGGGATGACCCCGGCCTGCGTCGCTGATCCGACCGCCGCCACGAGAGTGGCCGGTGCGCCGTTGGCCCAGCTCGAGTCGAAGACGGTCTTCTGGTCCCAGACGACTCCGGTGTAGTGCACGGTGACGTTGTCACCCTCGGCCGCCTCCGCGCCGTTCCCCTTCTTGAGGACACCGATCTGCAGTTTCGCCGGCGGAGCACCGGACGGGATGGTGATGCCGGGCGTGCCGTCCTCGGCCAGCACGACGGCCGGGAGACCGTTCGCCACGGGCTGGCTGGCGCCGTCGGCGCGCGGCAGGTAGGCCTTGACGACATCGGCGACGAAGATCAAGGAATCGTCCTTGCCCACACCGAACTGTTCGCTGCCGCCCTGCGGCCCGAAAGCGTCTTCCGGAGCGACGACGACGACCATTCTCGATCCCACCTGGGCGCAGAGGAGGCCGTCCGTCAGGCCCTTGAGCGGGGCATCGGCCAGAACATAGTTCGTCTGCGAGGTGCCGTCATACGCGCTCTTTTCGATCACGGCGCCCGTGGTTCCGTTGTAGATGCTGAGTTCGAGCGTGACCTGCTGGCCGTGAACGAGGCCCGCCCCGCTGCCGTCGATGACCTCGCTGGCCTGGGTGGTCGTGGTCTTCACCGGCGTGGGGAAGTCGACCGTGGGGGCCTTGCCGAAGTCGCCGTCTACCGTGACGAGCTTCGTTGCGGCACCCGCCGAAACGGGAGCGTCGCAGTCCGCGGCCGAACCGGTGGTGCTGCAGCCGGTGAGGGCCGCGACCAGCAGTCCTGCCGAGGCGATGAGGGCAGAAGCTCTACGCACGAGTTCTCATTTCAGTCTGGGGCGCAATAAGTGCTGGATGGTGCGGGAAAGTGCCGTGGCCCGATGGCAGGCCGATATAATCCTATCCGGCGTCGGGGGTGGCCTCGTCGGCGTCCGAGGCCACGCCAGAGGGCACGGTCGCGGGCTCGCCCGGGTTGAGGTCCCTGGCCTTGGAGATGGCCGCGCCCGACTCCGCGATCCGCACGCGTTTGCGCATGACCTTCGAGCTCACGCTGCGTTCGCCGAGGGCGCCCGGAGTCCAGGCCTCCACGTCCGCGTCGGAGAAGTCGGTCTTGGACGGCCGGCGTTTGAGTTCGGGCAGAATCGTGTCCGGCGCGAGGCGTCGGGCGGTGATCAGAAAACCGGTGTGGCCGATCATGCGGTGATCCGGGCGTACGGCGAGACCCTCGACGTGCCAGCCCCGCACCATCGTCTCGTTGGAGTCCGGGTTGGTGTAGAGCCCGGTGCCGCGGATGGCCTCGGCCACCCGGGAGAGCTGGGTCACGGTGGCCACGTAGCAGAGCAGCACTCCCCCGGGCTTGAGGGCCTCGGAGACCGCCTCGAGGCACTCCCATGGGGCGAGCATGTCGAGCACGACCCGGTCCACACTCTGAGAGGGCATGGTGCCCGGCAGGGTGTCCGCGAGGTCACCGAGGGTGATCGACCAGTTCAACGGGTCGTGCCCGAGGAAGGTGGCGATGTTATCGCGCGCGACATCCGCGAACTCGCCGCGTCGTTCAAACGACGCCAGCCGGCCCGCCGGGCCGATGGCGCGCAGCAGCCACAGCGACAGCGCCCCGGAACCGACGCCGGCTTCGACCACCGTCGCGCCGGGGAAGATGTCCGCCTGGGCGATGATCTGGGCGGCGTCCTTGGGGTAGATGATCGCCGCGCCGCGCGGCATCGACATCACGAAGTCGTTCAGCAGCGGGCGCAGGGCCAGGTGCTCCACCCCGACGTTGTTCGTGACGACCGACCCGTCTGGGAGGCCGATGATGTCGTCGTGGGCCAGGATGCCGCGGTGAGTGTGGAACACCTTCCCCGGTTCCAGGGTGATCGTGTTCAGTTTGTTCTTGGGGCCGGTCAGCTGCACCCGGTCACCGATCCGAAAGGGTCCGCTGTTCTGGATGACCTGGTTGTCGCTCATGCGTGGATTACGTCCTTGTTCTTGGCTCATTCAGAATCGGTCACAGTCAGTGGCAGTGCGGCGGAGCCGCGGCGGGCGCCGAACAGGTCGGTGAACCCGTCGAGGGAACGGCCGGACAGGGTCGACCAGAGGTCGTAGTGCGCGCTTTCCGGCAGGGTGACCATGTGCGGTACCCCGAGGACGACCGCCCCGGAGGCCACCGCCGCGGCGATGCCCGGCACGGAGTCTTCCACGGCCATGCACCGGCCCGCGTCGACGCGCAGCCGCCCGGCAGCGGACAGATAGGCCTCGGGGTGCGGCTTGCTGTTGGCAACCATGTCCCCGGCGACGATGGCATCGAAGGCGGGGAAGCCGACGAAGTCGGCGACCTGGCGCGCCATCCGTTCCACCGACGAGGTCACGAGGGCCATCGGTATCCCCGCACCCTTGAGCGCGGTCAGCATCTCCAGCGCGCCGGGGCGCCAGGGGGCGCCGAGCTCCTGGAGGAGTTCCTGAACCCGGTCGGTCAGCGTCTGCACGATCACCTCGGCGTCGAGTTCGACGCCGCGTCCCTGCAGGATGGATGCCGAACCCCAGAGCCCGGCCCCGACCAGCAGCATCCCGTCGTCGTGGGTCCAGACTCCCCCGAAGGACTCCACCAGCTCCGTCTCGGCGCGCATCCAGTATGGCTCGGAGTCGACGATGGTCCCGTCCATATCCCAGAGCACGGCCGCGGGCAGGACGGAATTCGTTCGGATCAGGTTCACGGGGTTCAAGTGTAAGGGGCACGGCCTATCCTTGACTGATGGTGCGCCGCGCGGGGCACCACCAGTCGAACGGGGTTTCAGACAGTGACAGAGGCTAATGGGTTCCTCAACGGGCGACTCCTGGTGGTGGCGTTCGAAGGCTGGAATGACGCCGGTGAGGCGGCGACCGGCGCTGTGGACACCCTGAAAGACCTGCTCGATGTCGCTCCGCTGATGGAGATCGACCCGGAAACCTATTTCGACTACCAGTTCAACCGGCCCACGATTTCCGCAGGTGGAGAAGACGGCCGCCGCAAGCTCGAGTGGCCGGGCGCCGTGCTCTACGGGCCGACCACCCCCGCCGAGGCCGGGGCGCCCCTGGCCGCCGACGCCGAACTGCGGGTGAGCGGCACGAACGCGGGCAACATTTACCTGCTCCTCGGTACGGAGCCGTCCCGCAGTTGGAAGAGCTTCGCCGCGGAGATCCTGGATGCGGCCCTCGCGGCCGACGTCGGAGGCATCGTCTTCCTCGGCGCGATGCTGGCGGATGTGCCCCACACCCGGCCGATCTCCATCTTCGTCTCCAGCGACAACCCGCAGGTGCGGATGGAACTGCAGATCGAACGCAGCACCTACGAGGGCCCCGTCGGCATCCTGAGCGTGCTTGCGATCGCTGCGGAGGAGGTCGGGATTCCGACTCTCTCGATTTGGGCATCCGTTCCCCACTACGTGCACAACGCGCCCTCCCCCAAGGCGATGCTCGCCCTGATCGACAAACTGGAGGAGATCATCGACGTCGTGATCCCCCGTGGTGACCTCGTCACCGAGGCCGAGGAGTGGCAGAGCGGCATCGACACCCTCGCCGCGGAAGACGACGAGATGGCCGCGTACATCGCGCAGCTCGAACAGGCCCGAGACACGGTCGACTCCCCCGAGGCCAGCGGTGAGGCGATCGCGCAGGAATTCGAGAAGTACCTTCGTAAGCGCGGCGACGGGCGCGACGGCCGCCCGGATGGCCGTGAGGGTCGTTCCGGCCCCGACGGGCCGCGCCAGCAGTAGACGCAGGCAGAAGGTCGCCGGGCCTTCAGTGCGGGTCGCGGGCCTTCAATGCGGTCAGAGCGCCACGCCGAGCAGGGCGTCGATGGCCACGGCCAGCAGCGCCGGTTCGGTGACCGGGCTGAGAACGGCGTCGTCCAGGATGCTCAGCGCGCCGGGGGTGTCCAGATCGGCACCCAGGGTCAGCCTGAGCTGGGCGATGACCGTTTGCGTGTCCACGACGCCGACCACGTGACCGGGGCCGAAGGCGACGCTCCAGGCTGCGAGACGCGACTCTGCCCGCAGCAGGTGCTGGTCGGTCCATTCCCAGTCGGTGCGGTAGTGCTCTGCCAGCAGGGCCAGGCGGATGGCTCGGGGGTCGGTGCCGGCCGCGCGCAGCGCCGACACGAGCACCAGGTTGCCCAGTGACTTGCTCATTTTCTCGCCCTGGTAGGCGACCATCCCGGTGTGGCTGTAGACGCCAGCGAGGGGATGACCCGACAGGGCTGCCGCGTGCCCGGCACTCATGTCGTGGTGGGGGAAGATCAGGTCGCTCCCCCCGCCCTGCACGGTGAAGTCCGTGCCGAGTTCCTTGAGGGCGATCACCGAGCATTCGATGTGCCAGCCGGGCCGGCCGGCCCCGACCCGGGACGGCCAGGACGGCTCGTCCGGCCGCGCTGAGCGCCAGAGCAGCGGGTCGAGCGCATCCCGCTTGCCCGGGCGGTCGGGGTCTCCGCCGCGCTCCGCGAACAGGGCGAGCATATCGCCACGAGCGAGGTTGCTCTCGTCGCCGAGTTTCCACGGCGCCTTGCCCTCGGCCGCGGAAATGTCGAAGTAGATGTCTGAGCCAGCCGCGCCGGAAGTCGGAACGGCGTAGGCGACGCCGGAATCCCAGAGCTGGGAGACCGCATCGGCGATCTCGTCGATGACCTCGGTCACGGCGACGTAGTCGTTCGGGGGCAGTATCCCCAGCGCCTCCATATCGGTGCGGAACAGGTCCACCTGGGATTCCGCGAGCTCTTGCCAGTCGACTCCGGTTGCGGCGGCCCGCTCGAGCAGCGGGTCGTCGACGTCGGTGACGTTCTGGGCGTAGTGCACCCGGTAGCCGCCGTCCAGCCAGATCCGCTGCAGGGTGTCGAAGGCCAGGTAGGTGGCGGCATGCCCGAGGTGGGTGGCGTCGTAGGGGGTGATTCCGCACACGTAGAGGCGCGCGACATCCGTGGGGCGTGCCTCGACCAGCACGTCGGCGGCGGTGTCGTGCAGCCAGGGTGCGCCGGACTGACCGGGGAGTGGGGGGATTTCGGGTCGTTGCCAGGCGCGCATCCCCCCAGCCTAACTACGCCGCGATGGTGTTCGTCGCCAACAGGCCCATCAGCAGGAACCCCAGGGCGATGCGGTAGATCACGAACGGAAGGAAGCTGCGTCGGGAGATGTAGTTCATGAAGAACCGGATCACGAACAGGGCTACGACGAACGCGATCAGCGTGGCCACCAAAGTCTCCCACGGCCCGAATATCTCCGGGGTGCAGTTGGTCGCGCCCTTTAGGCACGGCTTGGCGATGGACTTGTACATCTGGTAGAAGCCGCTGCCGAGGACCGCGGGAATCGCCAGCAGGAAGGCGTAGCGGGCCGCAGCGCGACGCTCGTAGCCCATGAACAGGCCCGCGGTGATGGTGCCGCCGGAACGGGAGACCCCGGGGATCAGCGCGAGTGCCTGGGCGAACCCGTAGATGACGCCGTGCGGCACCGTGAGGTCTTTCAGGCGGCGACGCTTCGCCCCGACGAAGTCGGCGATACCCAGCAGGACGCCGAAGACGATCAACACCGTGGCGGTGATCCAGAGGTTGCGCAGAGATGATTCGATCTGGTCCTGGAACAGCAGCCCGAGAACGATGATCGGCAGGGAGCCGAAGATGATCAGCCAGCCCATCCGGGCATCGGGATCCATGCGCGGCACCTTGCCGACGAGGGACTTCGCCCACTGCCCGATGATGCGCACGATGTCGCGCCAGAAGAAGATCACCACGGCGGCCTCGGTGCCGATCTGGATGATCGCCGTGAACCGTGACCCCGGGTCGGCCCCGGTGCCCAGGAACTCCCCGACGATACGGATGTGCGCACTCGACGAGACCGGGAGAAACTCGGTCAGTCCCTGCACGAGTCCAAGGATCATTGCGTTGATGAAATTCACAAGCCGCCCGCTTTGCTGGTCAGTAGTTCGAAAGCAGATCGGTCAGAACCCGCCTGCCAAACACTAACGCGTCGAGCGGCACGCGCTCATCGACGCCGTGGAACATCGCCGGAAAATCGAGATCCGCGGGCAGTTTCAGGGGTGCGAATCCGTAGCCCTTGATTCCCAGCGTGCTGAGGGCCTTGTTGTCGGTGCCGGCCGAGAGCAGGTAGGGCAGCACGGGGGCTCCCGGGTCGTGCCGTCCCAGGGTCTCCACGACCGCGTCGACGAGCGGCCCGCCGAACTCGGTCTCCAGGCCGATGTCGCGGTGCATGATCACGATTTCGATCTCCGGGCCGACCAGCGCGGCGACTTCGGCCAGCACGGCGTCTTCGTCGCCCGGCAGGGTGCGGATGTCGATCAGCGCCTCGGCCCGGTCAGGGATCACGTTGTGCTTGTAGCCGGCCTGCAGCACGGTCGGATTGGTGGTCGTGCGCAGGCTCGCCTGGATGAAGCCGGACGCGGTCCCGGTGGCCAGGGCCAGTTCGTCGGGGCCGACGCGCTGAGGGTCGACCCCCAGAACCCGGGCCAGCTCGGCCAGCAGCTGGCTGGTGGTGTCGGTCAGGCGGATGGGCCAGTTGCGACGGCCCACCTTGGCAACGGCCTCGGCAAGCCTGGTCACGGCGTTGTTGTGGATCAGCCGGGATCCGTGTGCGGCGTCACCCCGGGCGACCAGCTTGATCCAGATCAGGGCCTTCTCCCCCGTCTGCAGCAGGTAAGCGCGCCGTCCGCCGAGCGTGATCGAGTAGCCGCCCACTTCGCTGATGGCCTCGGTGGCGCCGGCGAAGAGCTCGGGGCGGGTGTCGACGAGGTGGTGTGAGCCCAGCACTCCCCCGGCTTCCTCGTCGGCGAAGAACGCGACGACCAGGTTCCGGGCCGGCTCGCTGCCTGCCCCGAGGATGTCCTGCAGGGACGCGAGGATCATGGCGTCCATGTTCTTCATGTCCACGGCCCCGCGGCCCCACAGCAGCCCGTCCTTGATCACACCCGCGAACGGGTCCACCGACCAGTTGTCCGGGTCGGCGGGGACGACGTCCAGGTGGCCGTGGACAACGAGCGCGCCGCGGCTTCGGTCGCGGCCGGGGACCCGCACGACGACGCTCGTGCGGCCGGGTTCCGGGTCGAAAAGCTCGGGGCTGAGACCGAGGCCGCGGAGGTTGGCGGCGACGTACTCGGCGGCATCCGTCTCGCCGTTGGAACGGCCTTCACCGTAGTTGGTCGTGTCGAAGCGGATCAGGTCGCGAGCGATCTCGGCAGTCAGGTCCAGTCGGTCTGCGGCGGGGGCATCTTCAGCGGAGGAAAGCATGGGTTTCACGCTACCGGGCCGCACTATCGGCTGGCGACGGTGCCGGCGGCCGGATGGCGTGAAAATCCGTGCTAGATTGTCTATTCGGCGGCCGGGAACGGCCACTGAAACACCCGGCCCGGGTGGCGGAATGGCAGACGCGCTAGCTTGAGGTGCTAGTGCCCTTATGGGCGTGGGGGTTCAAGTCCCCCCTCGGGCACACAGAGAAGTTCGGAGCACTTCGAGCTTTATTGAGAAATAGGTCGTGACATCGGATTATTCGTTGCACGGCCTTTTTTTCATGCCCGGATGCGAGATGTCGCCGGGTGGCCAAACGGCCTGCCCGGAGAACCGGGTCGCCCTCGCTGGGTCGATTCTTCGTCGCAGTCTGGAGCGAGGAAGGACCGAGATGGTTGAAAACCACCCCGGTCCTGGAGTTGCTCCGGTGCCGATCCGGAGCCGTTGCGCCGTCGAACGGCAGGTTATTCCGCAAACTCCACGTTGCCGCGGCAGGCTTCGCCCGGGCTGGGTACAGCGTCCTTGAAGCCGTGGCTGACATACCGCCCGTAACTCTGCACCCGCCCGTCGGTGACGAAGTCATCGTTGAACTGGGGCGGCTGGTTCTCCTGTGCGTCGGGCAGGTCCCGACCCGAATAGGCGCAAACCGAACTGGCCTTCTCTGCACCGGGGACCGGTTTCCCGTTACCGCTGGTCTCGCCGGCCTGAGCGGAACTGACGCCGACGAAGACGAGCCCGAGTGCGACGACGCACCCAATGGCCATGCGTTTCATGACTCTTCCTTTCCTCAAGAGGCGGCCCGCCTGGCGTCGAGTGAGCCAGCGCACCGCCCCACCTTCGGTCGAAACTACTCCTGGGAGGCTAGCGGGACAACGGCCAGCAAAGAAATTCTTCGAGATTCCGGCATCCATTCGGAAAGAGCTTGCGCGCTCTGGGTGTCCTCCGTGTCCCCGCCGTCGACACCACCAGCTTTGGCATTGCGGCCAGCGCGGGCCTGCCCGATGGCGGGCGGGCCCGCCCGATGGCGGGCGGGCCCGCATGGTGGCAACATCCGCGCTTGCGGCGCACATGTGTCTCCTGCCCGTCCACGTCACGGCGGACATCGAGGACGGCTACTCCGACGACCCCGTCGAGATCGCGGATCTTGTGGCGAAGAGACACAGCCCGGACGTGTTCATCAATGCGAGGGTGGACAATTTTGGTTCGCCGAACAGGCCTCTGTGGATGCAGTCCTGCTCCGTGCCCGGGCCTACGCCGGCGCAGGGGCCGACGGGATCTTCGTCCCCGGAATTGCGGCACGGAGGACATCCGGAGCATCGCCGCGGGGATCGGTCTGCCTCTCAATATTCTCGCACATCCCTTACTGACAGTGGCCGAGCTGGGGCGTTGGGCGTGAGGCGTGTGAGCTCCGGCTCCCTGCTGTACCGCTCAGCAGTGGACACCGCTGTGAACGTCGCCAGGGCCCTGCGCAACAATAGGAAGGTGCCGGTCGCAACCCCCGACGGTGAGATGCAGTCGCGCCTCGTGGCCTTCAGTCAGGGGCGCGCGGGCTGACGGCGCCTCCGCCGACGTGGGTGGTGAGGAACTCTCGCACGTCGCCGATCTCGGCGCCATCGATGCCGTGCGCCAGCCCCGGGTACACTCGTTCCACGAGGGACGAGTGACGCGGCAGGTAAGCGGTCGTGCGCGCGATCGCAGGTTCCGCGATGACTCGATCCAGGGCGCCGCGCCCCCAGAACACGGGCGGCAGGATCGCTGCGAGGATACCGTCGCCTGGCTGTGCTGCCCCCAGCACGAATCCGCCGAGCACGACCGTGGCGAGTATGCGCTCGGGTCGTGTTCGCAGGAGCTGGCTGGCCATCAGGCCGCCCTGGGAGAAACCGATGGGGATCACCCGGGTGCGGGCATCCACATGTGTGTCGACCCAGGCCCAGATCGCGTCCGTTGCGTCAGCCACGGGTTGAGGCTCGGGGCTTCCCGGCGTGGTGATCGTGAACCACGCTGCGCCGCCGGATCCCAGTTCGACCGGCGCGCGCAGGGACGCCCACGGCAGTCGCAGGCAGAGCGCCGGGATGAGGCCGGTCAGGTCGCGCTCATTCGAGCCGAAGCCGTGCAGCAGGAGAGCGACGGCGGATTCGGCGGTGGCGTGGGCGGGCCATCCGGGTGAGCGCACGTCACGCAGCGGACTGATCACCGGGCCATCAACTCGTCGGTGGTCAGGTCGGGCAGCGCGACGGTGACGTGTGTGCCCCACGGGTCGGTGACGGTCACGGAACGACCGTTGCTGCCGAACGGGATCGATCGGGCCCGCAGACGGGCCGTGAGGGACTCCAGATCCGCGGTGTCCGGAACGGTCACCGCCACGTCGCCGAGTCCGAGGCCGGCCGCGCGCGGTCCCGAGCCGCGGCTGTTCCAGACGTTCATCGCGATGTGGTGGTGGTAGCCGCCCGCCGACGCGAAGAGCGCCCCGGGGTACTCGGTCTGGGTCGTCTCAAAGCCGAGCGCGTCGACGTAGAAGGCGCGGGCGGTGTGCAGATCCCCCACCTGCAGGTGTACGTGTCCCACCGTGCCCGCCTGCGACACGGCGGCATCCAGCGTCTCCTCGGTCAGGTGTCTCTTCAGATAGACGTTGGGGTCGAGATACTCGGTGGCCATCCGGATCTCGTTGCCGTGGCGAACCCACTGGTCGCGGTCCCTGTCGACGTACAGCTCGACGCCGTTGCCCTCGGGGTCGGTGAAGTAGAATGCCTCGCTGACAAGGTGGTCACTCGATCCCACGAATCGGCTGCGCGGGTCCTGCGTCGCCCGGTAGACGGTCGCGGCGAGACTGGCGGGGCTCTCGAAGAGGAAGGCGGTGTGAAACAGGCCTGCCTGACGCGGGTCGACACCGGGCAGATCCGGGGTGTGGACCAGGCGCACGAGCGGCGTGAGCCCGCGGCCGAGAACGCGGTGCACCTCGCGGTCCCGGGTGCGCTCCGCCACGGGCTCCATCGCGAAGGCCCGTGAGTAGTAGCTCGACATCCCCTCGAGGTCGGCGACCCGCAGGGTCACCGCGCCCATCGAGGTCTCGGGGGCGAGAAGGCGGTCGTCAAGTGAAACGGTCATGATGGCGTCCTGTCTATCGATGCGAGCGTGCCCGCAAATTACTTGTAGCTTCAACCTAACAGGGTTTACTTGTAGGTTCAAGTACTTCACCGGTTCGGATGGGGTCTCAAACGCGGCAGAGGCCTCAGATTGCCCAATGGGGCGACTTTCGGCGCTTTTCTTCTCAGTCGAAGAAGAAACGCAAAAGTTCTGTTCCGAATCTTGACGAAGACCTGTTGCTATTGCCGCAGTCTTCATGTAGCAGCCAATATCGGGCCGCCGATACAGCCGACCAGTGCTCTGCACAATTCAACGTCGAAGGAATGCACATGACCATCTATCAAGACGACACCGAGGCAGTCGAAGCCCTCAAGAATGCGTTCGGAAGCAGCTGGGATGCCATCAACCCCGAATCCGTTGCGCGGATGCGCGCCCAGAACCGGTTCAAGACCGGCCTCGAGATCGCCCAGTACACCGCCGACATCATGCGCAAAGACATGGAGGAATACGACGCGGACTCCTCCGTCTACACGCAGTCCCTCGGCGTCTGGCACGGCTTCATCGGCCAGCAGAAGATGATCTCGATCAAGAAGCACCTGAAGACCACGAACAAGCGCTACCTGTACCTCTCCGGCTGGATGGTAGCCGCCCTGCGGAGCGAGTTCGGCCCGCTGCCCGACCAGTCCATGCACGAGAAGACGGCCGTTCCCGCCCTCGTGGAGGAGCTCTACACCTTCCTCCGCCAGGCCGACGCCCGCGAGCTGGACCTGCTCTTCACCGCCCTGGATGGGGCCCGCGGCGCCGGTGACGACGCCAAGATCGCGGCCATTCAGGACCAGATCGACAACTACGAGACCCACGTGGTGCCGATCATCGCCGACATCGACGCCGGCTTCGGCAACCCCGAGGCGACGTACCTGCTGGCCAAGAAGATGATCGAGGCCGGTGCCTGCGCGATCCAGATCGAGAACCAGGTCTCGGACGAGAAGCAGTGCGGCCACCAGGACGGCAAAGTCACCGTCCCGCACGAGGACTTCATCGCGAAGATCAACGCCGTGCGGTACGCGTTCCTCGAGCTGGGCATCGACAACGGCATCATCGTCTCGCGCACCGACTCGCTCGGTGCCGGCCTGACGCAGAAGCTCGCTGTGACGTACCAGCCCGGTGACCTCGGCGACCAGTACAACTCCTACCTCGACGTCGACGAGATAACCGAGGCCGACCTGGGCAACGGGGACGTCGTCATCAAGCGCGACGGGAAGCTGCTGCGCCCCAAGCGTCTGGCCAGCAACCTGTTCCAGTTCCGCCAAGGCACCGGCGAGGCCCGGTGCGTGCTCGACAGCATCACCTCGCTGCAGAACGGCGCTGACCTGCTCTGGATCGAGACCGAGAAGCCGCACGTCGCCCAGATCGCCGGAATGATGAACGAAGTTCGTAAGGTGATCCCGAACGCCAAGCTGGTCTACAACAACAGCCCGTCGTTCAACTGGACCCTCAACTTCCGCCAGCAGGCGTACGACAACCTCCTCGCCGAGGGCAAGGACGTGTCGGCCTACGACCGGGCCAAGCTCATGAGCGTCGCCTACGACGAGACCGAGCTCGCCCAGATCGCCGACGAGAGCATCCGCACGTTCCAGCGCGACGGCTCTGCCGAGGCCGGCATCTTCCACCACCTCATCACCCTGCCGACGTACCACACGGCAGCACTCTCCACCGATGATCTGGCCAAGGGCTACTTCGCCGACCAGGGCATGCTGGCCTACGTGAAGGGCGTGCAGCGTCGCGAAATCCGCGAGGGAATCGCAACGGTCAAGCACCAGAACATGTCTGGATCCGACCTCGGTGACAACCACAAGGAGTACTTCGCCGGCGAGGCCGCGCTGAAGGCCGGTGGCAAGAACAACACGATGAACCAGTTCGAGGAACCGGCCCTGAGCCACTGACTCAGCAGCCACTACTCGACTGAGCAGTCGAAGTGACAACGAAGAAGCCCCAGTCCTGCGACTGGGGCTTCTTCGTTTGCTGTCACCCGGTCACCCGAGCCGGGATGGGGAACCAGGGATCGCAGCTCCCGCCTCGATCTCGATCAGGGTACCGGGTCGGGCCGGCGGGAACGATCACGCGTCTCGTACCGCAATCGAAGGCAGCGCTTGAGGTCCTCGAACACGTCCGTGATCGTGCACTCGTCCTCGGCGCGCTGCAGACTCGGCGCCATCAACGTGATCTGGTCGTGCGACACGCTGTAGAGGGAGCACCCGAGATGGGAATTGTCAGGCCCCGATCAGAACAAGTACGTGGTAGACGACGTAGACGGGCCAGACGATCGCCTGCAACAGTCCGAGGATGACGCCCCAGAACGAGCCGTCCGAGACAGAGACGAAGTAGATGGCGGCCCCGATATACGCCAAGAGAAAGGCAAAGCCCCAGGGTCCGTCTCGTACGATCACCCGTGCACGACCATCCGTACTCATCTGATCCTCCGTTTCCGCGAGGTGCGCCTGACTGCTGGGCACAACGGTAGCCGGAGTGTGCACGGCCCGACACCCCTTCGAGGCGATGTCAGGACAGCGCTCGGACGCGCGGTCTCATCGTCGGGCGAGCTGCGGCCGCGCCCTGGGGTTGCCGTCAGGATCGCTGAAATAGGCGTAGCGGATGCCGTCCACGTCCGTCGGGGGCAACGGAACCAGTTCGAGTCGCATGTCCACAGTGCACTTCTTCTTTCACGATGAAATCTGCCGTAGTGCGACGCTCCAGCTGCCGCACGCGAGTACAGCCTGGCATTGCCCTCGGCCGATCCGCGCAGATTCGCCGCCGATCAGAGTCGCCGAGCTGAGCCGCCGCACGATTTCGTTCCGACTGTGGGAGGATGCCGCCGTGACCGCTCCACGCGAGCGCGGGATGCTCCTCGACACCGCCGCACTGTACTTTCGGGCGTTTCGCGCCCTGCCCGACACCGTGCGGGCACCGAACGGGATACCGGTGAACGCCGTCCGGGGTCTGCTCGACATCATCGCACGACTCGCGTCCGAGTTCCGGCCAAGCGAAATCGTGGCCTGCTGGGACGACGACTGGCGTCCGCAGTGGCGCGTTGATCTCATCCCGACGTACAAGACCCACCGGGTCGCCGGGGTGCAGCCGGCGGGGGGAGGTCCTCTGCTCGAGGAAGTCCCCGACCTGCTGATACCTCAGGTACCGGTCATTCGCGAAGTACTGGGCGCACTCGGCGTGCCGGTGGTCGGTTCCCCGCACCACGAGGCAGACGACGTCATCGGCACACTGGTATCGCACTCCCGGATTCCCGTCGATGTCGTCACGGGTGACCGCGACCTGTTCCAGCTGGTCGATGACACCCGCGACGTGCGGATGATCTACACCGGTCGCGGCATGGCCCGGCTCGAGGTCCTGACGGATGCCGCGCTCACGGCCCGGTACGGGGTCGCCCCGATGCAGTACGCCGATTTCGCGGCGCTGCGCGAAGACCCCTCGGACGGGCTTCCCGGGGTGCCCGGCGTGGGCGAGAAGACGGCGGCCACGCTGTTGTCCTCCTACGGGACCCTTGACGGCATCGTCGCTGCAGCGGCAGACCGAGGTCCGGGATGGCACCGCCCGTGCGCGCCAGGATCGCCGCCGCGGGCGACTATCTGAGCGTCGCCCCGGCGGTGGTCAAGGTGGTGCGAGACCTCCCCCTGACCCCGTTCGATGCGCGCATCCGGGTCAGCAGCCGGGAACAGGCCGCCGAACTGGACCGGCTGTCTGCCCTCTGGGGGCTCGGCGCCTCGATGACGCGCGCGCAAGACGCCCTGGCCGCACTGGCCGGGTAAGCCTCGACCGCCGACCAGGCCCCGTTAAGCACGCCGAACCGTGAGCTCCGACCCCTTTTCACGACCGTTCAGGGGGTTAACTCACGGTTCGGCGAATCCTGAAAGGTCTAGGCGACCTCGGTGAGGGCTCCGGAGAGCACCTCGTTCAACGCCACCACGGTGTCCTCCGGGGACGTGCCGAGCGCCAGTGCCAGCTCGGATTCCAGCAGCTGACGGGACTTGGCGAGCATCCGCTTCTCACCGGCGGATACGCCGCCGTCCTGTTCCCGGCGCCACAGGTCGCGGACGACCTCGGCGACGCGGGTCACGCTGTCGCTGGCCATCTTTTCCTGGTTGGCCTTGAAACGGCGGCTCCAGTTCGTGGCTTCTTCGGTGAACGGGTCCCGCAGAACCTTGTACACCTCTTCCAGCCCGGCAGCGTCGATGACGTCGCGGACTCCAACGAGTGCGGCGTTCGCGATCGGCAGCTGAATGGTGAGCTGCGACGAGTGAACGCGGAGCGTCATCGCCGGTTGCTCGACGCCTTTCAGGGTTATGGTGGAGAGTTCGGTAAGGGTGACCGCACCGTGGTGCGGGTAGACGAGGGTTTCCCCGACGATGAACTTCAAACTTCCTCGATTCGGTAGCGCTGTGGCCAACCTGTCAATGTTGCCACAGTCCCCTGAACATCTGCCTTACGCCACTCGGTCAGTTCACAGACGCCGTCCTGACGCACCGCGGGCAGCTCGAAGCGCCGGGAGACTAGCGTGCGGAGGGTTGCTGCTGGGTGATGCAGTGGATGCCGCCGCCACGGGCGAACAACGGCCGCGCTTCGACGGAGACGACCGTGCGGCCCGGGTACACCGAGGCCAGGATCTCCCGTGCGGCCCGGTCGGCCGTCTCCTCCCCGAACGAGCAGGCGATCACACCGCCGTTGACGACGAGATGGTTCACGTAGTTGTAGTCGACGAAGCCGTCGCCGTCGGTGAGGGCGGCCGGGGCCGGCAGGTCGACGAGGGTGAAGGCCCGGCCCGCGGCATCCGTCGATGCGGCGAGCAGGGCACGGAGCTCCCGGGTCACGGCGTAGTCGGGGTGGGCCGGGTCGTTCTGGGCGTGCACCAGCACCGTGCCCGGTGACGGGATGGCGGCGACCATATCCACGTGGCCCCGGGTGCCGTACCGCTCCTGGTCGCGGGTCAGCCCGCGGGGCAGCCAGACCACGCGGGTGGCCCCGATGGTGCGGGCGAATTCGGCCTCGACCCGGGCCCGGTCGGCATAGGGGTTGCGGCCGGGGTCCAGTTGAACGCTGAGGGTGGCCAGCACGGTCCCCTCACCGTCGACGTGGATGCCGCCGCCCTCGTTCACGAGCACCGAGGAGATCGCGGTCGCCCCGGCGGCCGTCGTGACCCGCCTCCCGATCCCGGCGTCGTTGTCCCAGGTCGCCCAGTCCTGGGCGCCCCAGCCGTTGAACGTCCAGTCCACGGCGCCGAGCCGGCCGTCGTCGCCCAGAACGAAGCTCGGGCCGATGTCACGCATCCAGGCGTCGTCGAGCGGCGCCTCGATGATCTCCACCTCCGACGACAGGTACCGACCGGCCAACGCGCGCTCGGACGGTTCGACGACCATGGTGACGGGCTCGAATTCGAGCACCGCGTGGGCGACGGCGGCCCAGCTGCGGCGTGCCTCGTCGGCTGATTCCGGGCCGTCACCCAGGGTGTATCCCGCCACCGGGAACGCCATCCACACGCGGTCCTGGGGTGCGGTCTCCGCCGGCATCCGCCAGCTCATGAGCGCGCCACGGCGCTGCTCGCCCCGAACGGATGCCCGGCGTCGACCGGAACCGTGAGCCCCGCATAGCTGTCGGGGCGGCGGGTGGCGAGAAAGGGGAACAGTGCGAGCCACTCCTCCCGCTGGGCCAGGTCCAGGTCGGCGACGAGCACCGCGGATTCGTCGCGGGGAGCCTGCACGAGCACCCGCCCGTAGGGGTCGGAAATGAAGGAGGAGCCGTAGAAGGTCAGGTCGCCCTCGTCGCCGTGACGGTTGGGCACCACCATGAACAGCCCGCTGGTGATGCCGTTGGCGACGATGACCTGCTGCCAGATGGGCTGGGTGTCGAGGGCCGGGAAGCCCGGCTCGGAGCCGATCGCGGTGGGGTACACGAGAAGCTGGGCTCCGGCGAGGCCGTAGAGCCGGGACACCTCGGGGAACCACTCGTCCCAGCAGGTGGGCAGCCCGATCCGCGCGCCGTCCAGCTCCTCCGGCGCGTACACGGGATACGCCTCCTCGGCCGGGCCCGGCCGGAACCAGGTGTCCTCGTAGTAGCCCTCGGTGACCGGGATGTGCAGTTTTCGGGTGCGGCCGATCAGCTGCCCGCCGGGCGACACCATGATCGCGGTGTTGTAGCCGCGCGGGTCGTCCGGGGCGTCGTCCGTGGCCGGCTTCTCATACAGCGACGCGTGCACGACGACCCCGTGCACCCGCGCCTGCTCGGCCGCGAGCGCGAAGGTCGGCCCGGTCAGCAGGTCTTCGGCGCCGCGTTTCGGCACCCCCTCCGCCCGGGCGTTGCCGGGGTACTTTCGCAGGGTCAATTCGGGCAGGAAGACGACCCGGGCCCCCTGGGCGGCGGCCACACGGATGCCCTCGGCCAGTTCCGCGCGCAGCTCGGCCTCATCGGCGTGCCAGCGGTGCTGCACGAGTCCGACCCGGAGGGGCGGGCCGACCTGGTCCGTGATGCGGGTCAGTGGTTCGGCGATGCCGGGGGCAAGGATCAGGCGCATGAGGGGTCTCCCTGGTGAGGTTAGGTGTGGATCCACCAATTGATTGATCAACTGATCAATAGACGATGACTAAAGATATATAGACTGTGGATTCATGTCAACCGTTCAGAGCACATCCCGCCGGAAGGCGCCGGTCGAGCGTGCGGCGGAGATCGCCCGCACCGCGAGGGAGATCGCCCTCGTCGAGGGCCTGTCGGCCATCACGCTGCGCGGGGTCGCATCCCGGATCGGGGTGACTCCCGCCCTGGTCAGCCACTACCAGCCGAGCATGGACGTTCTCGTCGCGGCGACATTCGGGGCGATCGTCGCGGCCGAGATCGGGGAAGTCGCCGAAGAGCTCGCGCCCTGCGAGACGTCGGTGGCGACGCTTCAGGCCCTGATCAACACGCTGCTCGGTCCCGAACGCAGCGCTGTGACCGCCGTCTGGCTCGACGCCTGGAGCCTCGGCCGTCGCCACGCCTCGCTGGCGGCTGAGGTCGGCGTGCAAATGGATGCCTGGCAGGCTTTCCTGTCCGGACTGCTGACCACCGGCTGCGCCCGTGGGGAGTTCCGGACCGCCGACCCGGATGCGGTGGCCTGGCAGCTGTTGGCGATCATCGACGGGCTGAACGCACACGCGATCGTGCGGTACGGCGACGCAAAACGGCTGCGCGGACTCGTGCGAACGGTCGCCGAACACGAGTTGGGTTTGCCTTCCGGGGCCCTCGGTCCGGCAGACGGGTCGGTCCTCTGACGGTAGGCTGACTCTCAGACTTCCGGGATCGGCCTTGCTGATACCGGACGAGCGCTGGTTGAGACAGTGCACGAAGCCCCGGCATTTTCGCCGGGGCTTCTTTCGTGCGGTTACCACGGCACTTCGGCCCGCCGTTCTGAGCGCCCCGACACGAGCCGATTCCGGGTCTCGGCCGGCCCGCGACGCGCGTTGACAACCGCATTGCCCCGGAGCAATGTGTGACTCAATTCGTGTCTGACGCTGCGGTCAGGCACCTTTCGACGTGGAGGCAATCGTGCAAATCCCGGCTCCCTTCGACTACGTGCGTGCCAGCACCGTCGACAATGCTCTCGCCCTCCTCGAACGTCACGGCCCGGAGTCCCGGGTCGTCGCGGGCGGGCACAGCCTGCTCCCGATGATGAAGCTTCGGCTGGCCAGGCCCGAGTGTCTGGTCGACTTCAACGATGTGTTCGAACTCGACTTCGTGCTCCGGGACGGGGACACCCTCCGCATCGGGGCGATGACCCGGCACTCAACGCTTCTCGAGTCCGCCGAGATCGCCCGGCTCTTCCCGATCGTCGGCGACGCCGAGCGGGTGATCGCCGATCCCACCGTGCGAAACCGCGGAACCATCGGTGGTTCCCTGTGCCAGGCCGATCCGGCCGAGGACCTCTCCACCGTGTGCAAGGTGCTCGGAGCGCAGGCGGTCGTCCGCGGTCCCGCGGGCGAGCGCCTGCTCAGCATGAGCGAGTTCCACCGCGGACCGTACGAGACGGCCGTCGCCCACAACGAGCTGCTGTGCGAAGTGCGGATTCCGATCCGCGCGCGTTCGGGCAGCGCCTATGAGAAGGTCGAACGCCGAGTCGGCGACTGGGCCGTCGTGGCCGCCGGGGCATCCGTCACACTGGCCGCCGACGGCACGATCGACGATGTCAGGATCGGGCTCACCGCCGTGGGCATCGTGGGAACAGCCACCGAAGCCGAGGCCGTGCTCCGGGGCCGGCATCCCGGGGAAGACCTCTTCGTGGAGGCCGGCCGGCTTGCCGCCCTGGCCAGCGATCCCGTTGCCGACCAGCGCGGTCCGGTCGACTACAAGCGGCACCTCGCCGACGAACTCACTCGCCGGGTCCTGCGACGTGCGACCGCGCGCGCAACCGAAACACAGGAAGGCTGAAGTCGATGCAGATCAGCATGACCGTCAATGGCAAGGACATCACCGAGGAGGCCGAGCCGCGCGTGCTGCTCGTGCACTTCATCCGCGACGTGTTGCGGTTGACGGGCTCGCACCGGGGGTGCGACACCTCCAACTGCGGCACCTGCGTCGTACTGATGGACGGCCAGCCAGTGAAGTCCTGCACGGTGCTCGCGGCGATGGCCGACGGCCACTCCATCACGACCGTCGAGGGCCTCGCCTCCGGCGCCACCCTCGACCCGGTGCAACAGGGATTCATGGAGGAGCACGGCCTGCAGTGCGGGTTCTGCACGCCGGGGATGATGCTCACGGCCCGCGCCCTGCTCGACAACAACCCGCATCCGGATGAGGGCGAGATCCGCGAGGCGATCTCCGGCCAGATGTGCCGCTGCACCGGATATGCGACCATCGTTCGCTCCGTGCAGTGGGCCGCGCAACACCCGGCGACCCAGGAAGAAACCGCTGGAGAAGAGGTGACCGCATGAGCATCATCGAGGAACGCGCCGCGAACCCGGCCGCCGGTGACGACGACCGGCCCATCGGCTACGGCCGCATCCAGCGCAAGGAAGATCCGCGCTTCGTGCGCGGCAAAGGACACTACGTCGACGACATCGTGCTGCCCGGGATGTTGCACGGGGCCATCCTGCGCTCCCCCGTCGCGCACGCGCGCATCGTCTCGATCGACACGAGTGCGGCGCTCGCCCACCCGGGCGTGGTGGCCGTGATCACCGGCCAGGACCTGCTCGGACTCAAGCTCGCCTGGGCGCCGACCCTGTCCGCCGACGTGCAGGCCGTGCTCGCCACCGACAAGGTGCGCTTCCAGGGTCAGGAGGTGGCGTTCGTCGTCGCGGAGGACCGCTACGCCGCCCGTGACGCGCTCGAACTGATCGAGGTCGACTACGACGTGCTCCGCCCGGTGATCGACGTTCGCAAGGCCCTGGACCCCGACGCGCCCGTCATCCGGGATGACATCGAGGGACGCACCGACAACCACATCTTCGATTGGGAGGCGGGCGACGCGGCCGAGACCGACGCGGTGTTCGCCTCGGCGGACGTCGTCGTCTCCCAGGAGATGGTCTATCTCCGGGTGCACCCGGCGCCGATGGAAACGTGCGGGGCGGTCGCGGACTACGAACCGATCGAAGGCGCACTCACGCTCTACGAGACCAGCCAGGCGCCGCATGCCCACCGCACGCTGTTCGCGATCGTATCCGGGATCCCCGAGCACAAGATCCGCGTCGTCTCACCGGACATCGGCGGCGGCTTCGGGAACAAGGTCGGAATCCACCCCGGGTACATCCTCGCCGTCGTCGGATCCATCGTCACCGGCCGGCCGGCCGGCCGGTGAAGTGGATGGAGGACCGGTCCGAGAACCTGATGTCCACCTCGTTCGCCCGCGACTACATCATGCAGGGTGAGATCGCCGCCACGAAGGACGGCAGGATCCTCGCCGTGCGGTCGAGCGTGCTGGCCGACCACGGAGCCTTCAACGCCACGGCGCAGCCGTCGAAGTACCCCGCGGGCTTCTTCCACATCTTCACCGGCAGCTACGACCTGCAGGCCGCGCACTGCAAGGTGACCGGGGTGTACACGAACAAGGCCCCGGGCGGCGTCGCCTACGCCTGCTCCTTCCGGGTGACGGAGGCGGTCTACCTGGTCGAACGGCTCGTCGACATGCTCGCCCGGAAACTGGACATGGACCCCGCCCGGTTGCGGCTGAAGAACCTGATCAAGCCGGAGCAATTCCCGTACAAGAACAAGACCGGTTGGGAGTACGACTCCGGCAATTACGAGCAGGCGCTGCGGAAGTCGATGCAGATGGCCGGCTACGACGACCTGCGGCGCGAGCAGCGGGAGAAACGGGATCGCGGCGAGCTGATGGGGATCGGCATCTCGTTCTTAACCGAGACCGTCGGCGCCGGTCCGCGCAAGCACATGGACATCGTGGGCCTCGGCATGGCCGACGGGGCTGAGCTGCGCATCCACCCCACCGGCAAGGCCGTCGTGCGCATCTCGGTGCAGAGCCAGAGCCAGGGCCAGGGCCAGGGGCACGAGACGACCTTCGCCCAGATTGTGGCGGAGGAACTCGGCATCCCGGCGGAAGATATGGACGTCGTTCACGGCGACACCGACCAGACGCCGTTCGGGCTGGGCACCTACGGCAGCCGATCGCCTCCGGTCAGCGGCGCGGCCGTGGCGCTGGTCGCCCGCAAAGTGAGTGAGAAGGCGAAATTCATCGCCGCGGCCATGCTTGAGACAAGACCGGAGGACCTGGAATGGGAGACCGGCTTCACGGTGACCCCGTCGCCGCACCACCCGATCGGCGCCAAGGGAATCGGCGAATCCGCGACGGTCGGCTCCCCGCCGGCCATCGTGAACGCGGTCGTCGATGCCCTCGCGCCCTTCGGGATCACCCACATGGACATGCCGTGCACCCCGGCCCGAGTCTGGGAGGCCATGCAGGGCCGGCCACGACCGCCGATCTAAATGTCGGCGATGGGAGAGGCGCTCGCGACCAGGGCGCAGGAACTCACCGGCCGCCGCGAACCCTTCGTGCGCGCCACCGTGGTGCGAGCCCAGCATCCGACGAGCGCCCAGGCCGGGGACACGGGCCTGCTGCTTTCGGACGGAACGCTGGAGGGGTTCGTCGGCGGGGCCTGCGTGCAGTCATCGGTGCGCGAATACGGTTTGAAGAGCCTGGCCACCCGGGAGCCGATCCTGCTCCGGGTGGTCGCGGGCGAACCGTCCCATCGGCAAGAGGAGGGCGCCGTGCAGGTGTCCAACCCGTGCCTCAGCGGCGGGGCCGTCGAGATCTTCCTCGAACCGTCGGTGCCGTCGCCGCGCGTGCTCGTCGTCGGCTCGACACCGATCGCCCACGCTCTGGTGGCGCTGGGCGGGCCGCTCGGCCTGCACCTGCAACTCGTCGCGGGACTTGCCGCCTCTGTGGACATCGAGCCGCGGCCCAACGATGCCGCGCTCATCGTGGCGTCGCACGGGCGGGACGAGGAGCCTGCCCTCGAGGCCGCCCTGCGTGCCGGCGTGCCATACGTCGGTCTCGTCGCCAGTCACGCACGGGGCGCCGCCGTGCTCGCTTCCCTGAACGTCACCGACGAGCAGCGCGCCCGCGTGCTTAGCCCCGCCGGCCTGCAACTGGGGGCCCGCTCCCCCGCCGAGATCGCCCTGTCGATCCTGGCGCAACTGGTCGCCGAACGAGCGGCTGCCCACCCCGCGGAAACCGAGGCGGCGAACGGCGTCCCCGCCGCAGACACCGCCCCGGCCGCGATCGACCCGGTTTGCGGGATGAGCGTGACCGTCGGCGACACCACACCCTCAGCCGAATTCGCCGGGGCGACCTTCCACGTCTGTTCGGAGTCCTGCCGGCGCACCTTCCTGGCCGATCCGGAGCGGTATGCGAACGCATCGTGAACTGCGCACCGCCGGACTCGTCCTGGCGGCCGGGGCGTCACGCCGAATGGGCAGACCCAAGCAGCTCCTCCCCTTCGGCGACGGGGTCGTCCTCGACGCCGTACTCGACACGAGTCGCGCCTGCGGCTTCGACCAGATTGTCGTAACGCTCGGCGGGGCCGGGGACCAGGTGCGACGCCGGGTCGACACCCGAGGCTGCGACCTGGTCGACAACCCCGCATTCGGCACCGGATTCTCGTCCTCGATCGCGGCGGCCATCCCGGCGCTGCACTCGGAGACCGACGTGCTCGTGCTCCTGCTCGAAGATCAGCCCGGGGTGCGCCCCGAGGCCGTCCGCGCGCTCCTGGACGGACGCGGTGACGCGCCCCTCGCTGTCTGCCGCTACGACGACGGCGTGGGGCATCCGTTCGCCTTCGCCCGGTCGATGCTGCCGGACCTGGCCACGCTGCACGGCGACAAGGCGGTCTGGAAACTCTTCGACCAGCGTGCGCCGGAGGTGGCGGAGGTGGTCGTGCCCGGACCGATCCCGCCGGACATCGACACGGAGGCCGACTACGAGCGGGCGCTCGCCGAACGGGAACGAACGCGATGAGCGGCGCGGCGCGGTCGGGAGCCGAGGACGACGTCCGGCGGCTGATCCCCGACGTCCCCAGCCTGCTGACCGCCCTGGACGGGGTCGACTACCTGGCCGACGACGGGCTGGCCACGGCGTTGTTCCTCGCTGTGCGCCTGCCCCAGCCGATCCTGCTCGAGGGGGAGCCGGGGGTCGGCAAGACCGAGGCGGCCAAGGCGCTGGCCCGGGTGCTGGACACGCCCCTGTTCCGGTTGCAGTGCTACGAAGGGATCGACGCGGGGGAAGCTCTGTACGAGTGGAACTACCCGCGCCAGCTGCTGGGCATCAGGCTGGCCGAGGCCCGTCAGGCCGACCTGGACGAGACGGAACTGTTCGGCCCCGAGTACCTGCTCCGCCGCCCCCTCCTGCAGGCGCTCGAGCACCGCGGGCCCCGCCCCGCGATGCTCCTCCTCGACGAGATCGACCGTGCCGACGCCGAATTCGAAGCGTTCACCTTCGAGCTGCTGGCCGAGGCGGCCGTCACCATCCCCGAGCTCGGAACGGTGCGGGCCACGCATCCGCCGATCGTCATCCTGACCTCCAACCGCACACGCGACCTGCACGATGCCCTGACCCGGCGCTGCCTGTATCACTGGATCGATTACCCCACCCCCCAGCGCATCGCCGAGATCGTGCGCCGTCGGGTGCCGGACAGCGCCGGGCCGATCGCCCTGCAGGCAGCCTCGGCCGTCACCCGGCTGCGGTCGCTGGACCTCGCGAAACCGCCCGGCATCGCCGAGGCCATCGACTGGGTGTCCGCGTTGACGGTGCTCGGGGTGGAGACGCTCGAAGCCGGGCATGTGGACCAGACCTGGGGGTCCATCCTCAAGAACCGCGACGACCTCGACCTGGCCGTCGGCCGCGGCGCCGCCTGGGTGCTGGGGGGCGAACATGACTGAAACGGATGCCCGCGCCGGGCGTTCCAGCGTCGAGGCCGCAGCCCTGGCCACGGGCTTCACCACGGTGCTTCGACGCGCCCGGCTTCCGGGCTCCCCGGATCGTGCCGCCCGCCTGGCCGAGGCCCTCCGCCTCCTTCCGCCCTCCGATCGCGACGCGTTGTATTGGACCTGCCGGGTGGTGCTCGTCTCCTCCCGGGAGCAGCTGCCTGTGTTCGACCGGGTCTTCGACGCCGTCTTCGGCGGCCGGCTCGATCCGGCCGACAGCCGCGGAGACCAGAACGCACCCCCGGGGATCGGGGCCGAACCTCGTACCCGCCCCACCCCCGGCGGACCAGCGGCCGACCGAATCGGCCGGCCGGGAGACGGAGCGGAAGGAGCCTGCGATGGCTCCCGCCGGGGACGGCCCCGAGAACGACGAGGCGCCGGAGCGGGAGTCGGTGCTGATGGTGGCGTCGGCCGAGCAGCGACTGCACGACACGTCCTTCGCGGAACTGGCCCCCGACGAGGTGGCCCAGATCCGCACGCTCGTGCGGCGAATCAGGCTGTCCACGCCGGAACGGGTCAGCCGCCGCGTCCGGAAGACCTCGACGACCACCCCACGGCTGGACCTGCGGCGTACTGTCCGCGCGGCGCAGCGCACCGGCGGCGAGCCCCTCCCGCTCGTCTACCGGCGCCGCCGCACCCGCCTGCGACGCCTGATCCTCCTCTGCGACGTGTCCGGGTCGATGGAACCGTACACGAGGGTGTTCCTCTCGCTGCTGCAGGGCGCCGTCTCAGGCGCCCAGGCCGAGGCCTTCGTCTTCTCGACCCGGCTGACCCGGCTCACCCGACAGCTGGCGGTGCAGAACCCGGACCAGGCGCTGGCACGCGCCGCCGCCTCGGTCGACGACTGGGCCGGCGGCACGCGTCTGGCGGAGAGCCTCCGCCGCTTCGTCGACGAGCACGGCCGGCGCGGCCTCGCCCGCGGAGCCGTCGTCGTGGTCATCTCCGACGGCTGGGCGATGGACGAGCCGGAGATGGTGGGCGCCCAGATGGCACGCCTGCCTCGCCTGGCCCACCGCATCGTCTGGGTCAACCCCCGGAAGGTGGCCCGGGACCACCAGCCGGCGGTGGGCGGCATGGCGGCGGCGCTGCCCTACGTCGACGCGTTCGTCAGCGGGCACAGCTACGCGGCGCTGACAGAAGTGGCGGCGGATATCCGCGCCGACCGCTCGGCGCCAGTCCAGAATCAGCCATTCCAGAATCGCCCACCCGAGAATCAGAGGACACGATAATGCAAATAGACAGCACTTTTTCCGTCGTCGCACCCATCGACCAGGTGTGGAAGACTCTGATGGACTTCGAACGTGTCGCCGGCTGCGTCCCGGGGGCGCAGGTGCTGAACAAGCTGTCGGATGACGCCTATCAGGTCGGTATGAAAGTGAAGCTGGGTCCGGTGACCATGCAGTACAAGGGGCAGATGACCGTCCTCGAGCGGGATGCGACGGCCCACCGTGCGGTGTTCGAGGGGCGCGCGCAGGAGACCCGCGGCCAGGGCACCTCGCAGGGCACGGCCACCCTCAGCCTGGTCGAAGAATCGGGGATGACCAAGGGCACGGTCAGCGAGGACGCCGCGCTGTCCGGCAAGGTCGCCGCCATGGGCCGGAGCATCATCGGCAGCGTCACCGACCAGATGATGGCCCTGTTCGCGGAGAACCTCCAGGCGATGGTCGGCGAAGGTCCCGCGGCGGTCGCGGGCAAGGCCGGCGAGGGCGGGACGAGCACGGAGCAGCCGCCCGCCGCACCGCCAGCCGCCGCACCGCCAGCCGCCGCACCCGC
>NZ_SOGW01000030.1:0-50728 GCF_004403075.1 Cryobacterium sp. TMT2-10
CGGCTTCCGCGCGGCCGGCAGAGCGGTCACGGCAGCCGGCTTCGTGGCCGGTGCGGTCAGGGCCGGCCGTCGCGGCGGCGGGGCGTCGCCCGCCCGCACCCAGCCGGGGCCGGGGTTGATCGGAGCACTGCGTTGGAATGCCTCTGACACGGCGCGGGCGCGGGTGTCCGCGGCCTCGTTGAGGGGATGGTTCGCGTGCCCCTTGACCCACTCGAACCGGTATTTGCGCCCCTTCAGGGCCTCATCGAGTTCCTGCAGCAGGTCGAGGTTCATCACCGGCTTGCCGTCCGCCTTGCGCCAGCCCTTCGCCTTCCAGCCGCGCATCCACTTGGTGATGGAATTGATCACGTACTGGCTGTCGCAGAGCACGAGCAGGTCGTCGTCCAGGTGCGCGGTGGCCCGGAACAGCTCGAGCACGGCCTTGAGCTCGCCCTGGTTGTTGGTGGCGTGCTTCCACCCGCCGGCGGCCCAGCAGGAATCGTCGACGAACCAGGCCCAGCCGGCGGGGCCGGGGTTGCCGAGAGCGGAGCCGTCTGCGGCGGCGATGATAGTCATACGGGCCTTTCGTGGTGCCGGCTTCTGCGGGACCCGTCTAGTCTGCCATCGTGACGAGGGGCCCAGTCCAGCCTCGCGGCTCAGGTTAGGGCCGCCGGCGCAGGCTACAAGCTCCGCCGGCGTCGCTAACCTGCGCCACGAGGCCCGACCACGGGTGCGGGCGGCCATCGTGACGCGGGGCTGCTATTCGCTGATGCAGGCTCCGGAGGACACGGGCGCACGCAGCGCCGCGGCCTGCTCCACCACGGGGTCGACCTCTTCCATGGCGAGGGCGTAGCCGAGGTTGGCGG
Organism: Cryobacterium sp. TMT2-10; assembly: GCF_004403075.1. Taxonomy (NCBI): domain Bacteria; kingdom Bacillati; phylum Actinomycetota; class Actinomycetes; order Micrococcales; family Microbacteriaceae; genus Cryobacterium; species Cryobacterium sp. TMT2-10. Next base: position 846 of record NZ_SOGW01000030.1, read on the forward strand.
TCACCGTCGACTTCGCGAAGATGACACCGGAGACGAGACCGGCCTCGCTCAGCAGGGGGCCGCCCGATTCGCCGTGCTGCACATCGGCGGCCAGCGTGTAGATCTGCCGTTGGGAGGGGTCCTGGCCGTAGATGTCGGCCACCAGGGCGGGCGCGACCGCGACCACCTCCGCGGGCCCGGACTCGAACGGGCCGCCGAAGGGATAGCCGTCGCTGACGGCCGGGCTGCCCGGCGCGAGGTTGTCGCCGAGCGGCAGCGGAGGAGCGTCCAGGCCGGAGACGGCGATCACGGCGAGGTCGACGCTCGGGTCGAAGTAGACGACCTGACCCGGCCTGGCGTTGCCGTCGGGGGTCTCGACGACGGGTTCGGCCACGCCGGCGACGACGTGGGCGTTGGTCAGGACACGGTCGGGGGCGATCACGAAACCGCTGCCCGACTGGTTTTGCCCGCAGGCGTAGGCGGTGCCGGTGATCTTCACCACGGATGCCTGTGCCGCGAGCAGCGCGTCGCTGTCCGTTCCCATGCTGGGGAGCGTGGGGGCCGGGCCGTTGAAGGCCTCGATCACCCGGGGGATGCCCTCGGTCACGACGACGGAGCGCAGCTGGGTGAGCAGCGTCCTGACCTGGTCGGGCGTGAGGGAGTCGATCGTGCGGATCACGCTCGAGGAGGCGATCGCCGGGGACAGCACGGGCACCCCGAGGGAGCCGATGCTGAAGGCGATCATGGAGGCGACCAGGGCGGAGACCGTGAGAGCGGCTCCGGCGCCGAAGACGCGGTCGACGGCGTGGAGCCTGGCGCGGGCGCGGCGCGGGCGGAGCGCCCGGCCGATCGCTCCCCCCAGGGAGAGCCCGCCGAACAGGAGCAGGGCCGCGGTCGCGAGCGTGGCCGCCGTGCGCCACTCGGCGGCGGGGACCCAGGAACCCACCAGCGGAACGAAGAAGTAGGCGGCGACGGCGCCGCCGACGAGGCCGGCGATGCCGCTCAGGCTGCCGATCAGACCGCTGCGAAAACCGGAGACGAGGTAGCCGACGAGCACGAGCAGGAGGGTGAGGTCGAGGATGGTGGTGATCGGCATCCGTGGACCTCGTTCGCTAGTCGGTGTGCTGCTTCCCCCACCGGCCGCATCTGTCATCACAGCGTACGTCGTCGGCGGTCGGGTTTGCTGAAGGAAGCCTCCACAGGCGGCGGAGCCCGGAGTTCTTCACCGGTCCCGGGCGGCGCCGTGCCGTGCCGCCGGCCAGGGCAAGGGTTGTCCCATGAATCGGACAATCGTCAAGACCAGGGAAGCCCACGACTTCCTCGCGCTCGTGCCTCAGCTGGCCGGGTTCCTGCCCGAGAACAGCCTGGTGCTCGTCGCCTTCCGCGGCAACCGAACCTGCGGAGCGATGCGCTTCAACCTTCCTGAACCCGACTCCTCCCGTTCCGTGCTGGGACGAGTCGTCTCGTCGCTCATCGGCACGCTCTGCAAGATCCCCGGGGTGGATGCGGTCGTCCCGGTCGTCTACAGCGATGAGCCCATCGCGAGCGTGACCGGCCTGCCCCAGGAACGATTCGCGGAGGTCCTCTCTGCACGCGCACGCCTGTGCGGGTTCCTGGTTCGGGACTCGCTCTGCGTGGCACCCGATGGATGGGGGTCCTACCTCGACCCCGACTGCCCGGCCGGCGGGCATCCGTTGAGCGCCATCGCGGCGTCCGAGGTCAACCGGTCCATTCCCGCCGAGGCGCGCCTCGACCTCGCCACCCTGCGAAGCCGGGCCGACCTGCCGCGGGTCGACCCGGCGCGGAAGGCTCGGGTCGGCCGCAGGCTGGCCAGGTACCAGCGGCTCGGGAGCTCCGCGCAGACCGTGCCGGAACTGCTCGACCTGGCCGGCGACATCATCGACCCGGTCGCCACCGCCGAGGCCGCGCTCGGCTTCGATTCGGAGAACCTCGCCGTGGAGGAAGCCGCCGCGTTGCTCTTCCTCGTGCAGGGACCGGCCTGCCGGGACCAGATGATGCTGCAATTCGCGTTCGGGGAATCGGTCGGGCGCCGAACCTTCGCGCTGAATCTGCACTACGCGGCCCTGCAACGCGCCACCGGGCGCAGCCTCGACGACCTCGTCGCCGAGGAATGCGCGGCATCCGACGTGCCCGATGTGCCGGACGCGCGGGAGACCAGCGACTACATGCTCGGTCTCACGGACGAACGCCCGGACCCCGGCCGAATCGAGCGGGCCGTCCGGCTGCTGAAGGCTGTCGTCGCGCTGGCGCCTCGCGCGTGCCGGCCGGCACCGCTCTGCATGCTGGCGTGGCTCTCCTGGGCGATGGGCCGCGGGTCGGTCGCCGGCATCTTCATCGACCAGGCGCGTTCCATCGACCCCGGTTACGGCATGGCCGAGCTGCTCGACACGGTGGTGTCGAGCGGACACCTGCCGGACTGGGCGTTCGCCGTGCCGCCGGACGAGACCTCAGAAAAATGACCGGGACGCCCTGGCCGTGAAGTCAGGGCGTCCCGGTCGGGTGCTTGCCTAGAGGTACTTGGGTGCCTCGGAGAGCACGCCGTGCAGGATATCGCCGATCTCGCTGAACTCGGCCGGGCCGATGGTGAGCGGGGGAGCGAGCTGCACGACGGGGTCTCCGCGGTCGTCGGCGCGGCAGTAGAGCCCGGCCTCGAACAGTGCCTTGGACAGGTAGCCGCGCAGCAGGCGCTCGGACTCGGCGTCGTTGAAGGTCTCCTTCGTCACCTTGTCCTTGACCAGCTCGATCCCGAAGAAGTAACCCTCACCGCGCACGTCGCCGACGATCGGCAGGTCGAGCAACTTCTCCAGTTCGGCGCGGAAGAGCGGCGAGTTCTCGCGCACGTTCTCGTTGAGCTTCTCCTCCTCGAAGATGTCGAGGTTGGCCATGGCCACCGCAGCGGACACCGGGTGCCCGCCGAAGGTGTAGCCGTGGTAGAAAGTCGTGTCGCCGTGCTTGAAGGGCTCGTAGATGCGGTCGCTGATGATGGTGGCGCCGATCGGCGAGTATCCGCTGGTCATTCCCTTGGCGCAGGTGATCATGTCCGGTTCGATCCCGAAGGTCGTCGACGCGAACATGTTGCCGATTCGTCCGAAGGCCGTGATGACCTCGTCGGCCACCAGCAGCACGTCGTACTGGTCGCAGATCTCGCGTACCCGCTTGAAGTAGCCGGGGGGCGGCGGGAAGCAGCCGCCGGAGTTCTGCACGGGTTCCAGGAACACTGCGGCCACGGTCTCCGGCCCCTCGAACTGGATCATCTCTTCGATCCGGTTGGCCGCCCACAGGCCGAACTTCTCCAGGTCGTCGCCCAGACCGGAGCCCATCTCATCGGCCCGGTAGAAGTTCGTGTTCGGCACCCGGAACCCGCCCGGGGTGACCGGTTCGAACATCTCCTTCATCGCGGGGATGCCGGTGATGGCCAGGGCGCCCTGCGGTGTGCCGTGGTAGGCCACGTTGCGCGAGATGACCTTGTGCTTGGTCGGGCGGCCCTGCAGCTTCCAGTAATACTTCGCGAGCTTGAAGGCCGTCTCGACGGCCTCGCCGCCGCCGGTGGAATAGAACACACGGTTCAGGTCGCCGGGGGCGTGGGAGGCCAGTCGGTCGGCCAGCTCGATCGCGCTCGGGTGGGCGTAGGACCAGATCGGGAAGAAGGCGAGTTCCTCCGCCTGTTTCGCGGCCGCCTGCGCGAGGCGCTTGCGGCCGTGGCCGGCCTGGACGGTGAACAGGCCGCTCAATCCGTCGATGTACTTCTTGCCGTTGGAGTCCCAGATGTGGTGACCCTGGCCCTTGGTGATGATCGGCACGCCGTGGCCGGCTTCGAGCACCGACTGGCGCGAGAAGTGCATCCAGAGGTGGTCCTTCGCCTTCTGCTGCAGGGTGGCGTTCTCGGCATCCGTGTAGACGCGAGGTGTCGCCGTCTCGTCGGTCTGAGCGATGGGTGCTGTGATAGTCATTTTTTACCGTGTTCCCCAGTTGTAGAACTGCTTGTGGAGTTTGAGATAAACGAATGTCTCGGTGGAGGAAACCCCATCGAGACTGCGGATCTGTGAGTTGAGCAGGGTGATGAGTTCGTCGTCGTCCTCGCAGACGACTTCGACCAGAAGATCGAACGAACCGGCCGTGAGCACGACATAGTCGACGGCCGGGATGGCGGACAGCTGCTCGGCGAGAACCCGGGTGTCCCCGGTGGCACGGATGCCGATCATGGCCTGGCGGTAGAAGCCCAGCTGCATCGGGTCGGTGACTGCGACCACCTGCATGACCCCGGCATCCGTCAGCTTCTGAACGCGCTGGCGCACGGCCGCTTCGCTCAGGCCGACCGCCTTGCCGATTTCGGCATACGATCGGCGGCCGTCAGCCTGGAGCTGCTCGATGATCTTCTTCGAGACATCGTCCAGTTGTGCCGTCTTGCCCGCAGCGTTGCGTCCGATTAGAGCCATTCAGCGATTATGACAGCGAGAACACCCTCAGGCAAGCGATTCCGCAGAAAATCAGCTCGAAAGCGACGGAATCGAATGAGAAAGGCCTGGTTTCGTCTGGTTGGGTTTCGGTCGGTCGCCGTTAGGATAAACCCGTCGACGTGGTGCCGTCGGCGATTTGCACCCGGTACCCGGTGCCCGGTGCACTCAACGGAAGGTGGCCTGCCGTGGGACGCGTCGGTTACGAACTTCTGCCCGGACAGGCAGCCGACTGGACCTTTGTGGTGGGGCGCGGCTTCATGGCCGCCCTGCCCGCGGCCACCCCGTCCGGCATCATCGCCACCCTGAACGCGCTGGTAAGCGCACCCCAGGTGGAGGCCGAGGACATCGTCGCGCTCCTGCCGCTGGGTGGCGGGGACGCGGTCGAGAGCTTCGCGGTCATCGTGCAGCGGGCGCCGACGGATGAGGACGGCATCCCGGTGTCCGTGATCGTCCGCGGCGAGGTCGCGGTCGATGTGTTCTCGGTCGGCGGGTCGCGACGGTTCACGGCCGGCGGCATCCGTCCCTGGCACCTCGCGGACTTCCGCGCCGTGATCGGGCTGGCCGTCGGTTCGCCGGAGCGATCCGCCCCCCGGTTGGACCGGCTCGAAGCGGGCCGGGATTTCGGCGTGGGCACGGTTCTGGCGCGCACCCTGTTCTGGTCGCTGGCGGACCTCGCCCAGAGCGAGGAATCGACGCTCATCCGGGTGCCCCGCCCCGATGCGGGCGCGGACGCCGATACCGTCCTGCATCGGCCGACCCTGCCCGCGCCCGCCCCGCAGCCCCAGGCCGAGCCTGCCGACGGGCCCCGGGGCGCGCCCGCCGACCGGCCCCGGTGCGGGTTCCGGCTGCCGGACGGCCAGGAAATCCGCCTGGACACGGTCTGCCAGCTCGGCCGTCGGCCGCGCCCACCGCGCATTCAGCGGTCCGTTCCGGTTCGGCTCGTCACCGTCGCCTCCCCGACCTCCGCCGTCTCCGGAACGCACCTGGAAATAGGGCAGGAGGGGGAGTCGGTGGTGGTCACCGACCTCGGCTCCACCAACGGCACAATCGTCACCGCGCCCCGGGGCCGCGGGCAGCGGCTGCGCCCCGGCGAGTCGCTGGTGGCGCTGCCCGGTACAAAGGTGGACATCGGGGACGGTAATATCATCGAGATCCTCCCCGCGAGCGGCATCACGCCGACTCAGTAAGCGCACGCCGATTTCGGAAGGCACATCCGTGACCCAGATAGGTCAAGGTTCGACCGGCTTCACGGTCGTTCTCCCGTCGGTGCAGAAGACGGTGACCCTGGCCTGGGCCGCCCTCACCGACACCGGGCACCGCCGCCAGGTCAACGAGGACAGCCTCGTCGCCGAACCTCCCGTCTTCGCCGTCGCTGACGGCATGGGCGGCCATTCGGCCGGCGACGTCGCCAGCGCCGCGGTGGTCACCCGGCTCGCCGAACTCGCCGGGACCGACCACCTCGAAGCGGAAGCGATCAACTTCGCCCTCGGCCTCTCGGTCATCGACATGGCCGCCGGCGAAGGCGTGACCGACCTCGGCACCGGAACCACGGTGACGGGCGTGGCAATCGGCATCGTGTCCGGCGCACCCCAGTGGATCGTCTTCAACATCGGCGATTCCCGGGTGTACCAGCTCACCTCCGGCGTGCTCGAACAGGTCACCACCGACCACTCCGTTGTGCAGGAACTCGTCGACGCGGGACGCATCACGCGGGACGAAGCCGACGTGCACCCGCACGGCAACATCGTCACTCGGGCCGTGGGCTTCCACGAACCGCCCGTTCCCGACTACCGCATCCGCCCGCTGCAGGCCGGAATGCGCCTGCTGATCTGCTCCGACGGCCTGACCAAGGAGCTCACGGCGTACGGCATCCGTCATTTCCTCATTTCCAACCCGCGGGCGGATGACGCGGCGGAGGCACTCCTGGACGCGGCCCTCGACAACGGCGGTCGGGACAACGTCACCGTGATCGTGCTCGACGTTCTCGCCGTCGAAGACTCCTCAGCAACCGAAGACACCGCAGCAGCCGAAGGGTCCGTACCCCCAGAGTTGGGGTGATTCCCCGGCCCCGGTTCGGGAAATCCCGTGCCTAGACTTAAAACCACGCCCGTCGATAAACCCGGTCGCCGGCATGGGTCCACGCACGAGATGCATCGATGACACGGGAGGCGACAATGGCCAGACGCTTACCGTCGACGCCCCCGAACCTGCCCGGGTTCTCCTACCTGCGCGTGCTCGGTTCCGGCGGTTTCGCCGACGTCTTCCTTTATGAGCAGAACATGCCCCGGCGTCAGGTCGCGGTCAAAGTGCTGCTGGCGGAGATCGTCAACGACCACGTTCGCCAGCTGTTCCAGGCCGAAGCCAATCTGATGGCCCAGCTCAGCTCGCATCCGTCCATCCTGACGGTCTTCCAGGCGAGCGTCTCCGCCGACGGGCGACCGTATCTGGTGATGGAGTACTGTTCCTCCACCCTCAGTCAGAGCTATCGCGTCGAAGCGCTCTCGGTGCCGGAGACCCTGCGGGTGGGAATCAAGATCGCCAGCGCCGTCGAAACGGCGCACCGGGCCGGAGTGCTCCACCGGGACCTCAAACCCTCCAACATCCTCGTCACCGCGTACGGACACCCGGTGCTGTCCGACTTCGGAATCGCCGCCACGCTCGGCGAGGCCGAGAATTCCGACGCGATCGGGCTCTCCATCCCCTGGTCGGCGCCCGAGGTGCTGCTGAACGAGATCTCCGGCTCGGTGGCCTCCGAGGTGTGGTCGCTCGGCGCCACGCTCTACTCCCTGCTGGCCGGCCGCTCGCCGTTCGAATTGCCCGGTGCGGACAACGGCTCGGCCCAGATCATGGGCCGGATCCAGAAGGCCGGGATTCCCCCGCTGAACCGCACCGATGTGCCCGGCCGGCTCGAACTGATCCTCGCCAGGGCGATGTCCCGGCGCCCGGAACTCCGGCAGCCCAGCGTGCTGGAACTCATCCGTGAGCTGCAGTCGGTCGAGGCGGAGCTGGGGCTCGCGCAGACCCGCCTCGAGGTCGCGGTGGACGACTGGGCGACGAGCACGCTCGCGGACCAGGACGACAAGACCCGGATCACGGCCATCAACTCGATCGACGCCTACGCCGGGCGCCGGCGCCGGAAGCCCGTCCCGGCCGGCGCCGCACCGCGGTCCACGACCAGGGCCGGAACGGGCAGCGGCACACCGGGGGACACCGTGACGACCCTGCCCCGCACGCGCAAGCGAGCGCTCACGCTCGTGGCGCTGCTCACGGCGGCGGTGCTCATCCTCGGGCTGGCCGCGACGGCGGTCGCCTTCCTCATGCGCGACTCCGGGAACGCGATCCCCGGCGTCAGCGATGTGTCCGGCGAACTCCGCAACGGGACGGTCGTCTTCAGCTGGCCCGACCCGGGGGTCAGGGACGGCGACAACTTCGTGGTCGCCCTCCGCACCGGCGAGAGCAGCATCCAGCGCGGAACGGAATTCGCGGTCGACCCGCAGGGCGAGGAGCGGGTCTGTGCGACCGTGTCCGTCAGCCGGGACGGCCAGGCCGGCACTCCGAGCGGCGAGAAATGCGTCGACACCACCGGTGGCGGCCCGTGATCCGTCGGTGGCTCTCCGCCCACCGTTCCCTGTTCGTCACCACGCTCAGCGGCACCGTCGTGGTCGCCGTCATCGCCGCCGTGGCGATCGTCTCCGGCGGCTACACGGCCCAGCGCCTCGACCTCGGCGACGCCGCCGTCTGGGTGACGAACGAGACCCGGCAGGTCGTCGGTCGGGCCAACACGGCGGTGTTCGAGCTCAACACCGTCGTCACCGCCGGGAGCGGGAACCTCGATGTCGTGCAGCAGGGCGCCACCGTCCTGGTGTTCGATCGCGGCAACAGCGCGCTCGACATCCTCGACCCCGCGACCGCGGAGGTCGCCGACAGCGTGGCGCTGCCGCCCACCGCGCCCACCGTGTTCCTCGCGGGGGACCGAGCGGTGATCGCGTCGGATGGCAACGTCTGGAACGTGCCCGTCAGCCGCCTGGACGGCTTCGACGCGGCCGCGGAACCCACGCTGGCCTTCGGCGCCGGATCCGTCGTCAGCGTGGACGCCGACGGGGTGCTGTACGCGTTCACCCCGTCCACCGGCGAGCTGTCCCGGGTGGACCTGCTCACCGCCGGTACTGTCACGGACACTCTCACCCTGGCCGCGGGCGCACCGGAAGACCGCTACCAGCTGACCAGCGTCGACGACCGGTGGGCACTGCTGAACGAGTCGACCCGTCGCCTGCACCTCGAGAGCGGCGAGGTCGACCTGACCGGGATCATCCGTTCGGGGGACGGGCCACTGCTGGCCCAGCCGAGCGTGCGCGGCGACCGGGTGCTCGTCTCCCACCGGGAGGGGCTCGTTTCCGTGAGCCTCGAGGGCGGACCGCCGGCCGCGGTGGTCACCGGTCGCAGTGGGGCCGCTGCCGCCCCCGCGTCGGATGAGGCCTGCTCCTACGCGGCCTGGGCCGACGGCACCGTCTGGCGCCAGTGCGCGAACGACCCCGCCGACGGCACAACGGCCACTCTGACCGGCCTCGCCGGGGACGCCCGGCTCTCGTTCCGCCGGAACGGCACCGGCCTGGTGCTGAACGACGCGCGAGACGGCGCGGCCTGGGCGGTGCAGCAGGGCAACGAACTGATCGACAACTGGGCCGACCTGATCGACGCCGACCAAAACCAGCAGCAGGTCGAGCAGAACACGGATGACGCCACCCCGGAGTACGAGAAATCCCAGGCTCCCCCGGTCGCCGTCGACGACGAATTCGGGGCCAGGCCCGGCCGAACCGTGACGCTCCCGGTCCTGCTCAACGACTTCGACCCCAACGGCGATGTGCTGGTGATCGACGCGGTGACCCCGTTGCCGGCCGAAACCGGCCGGCTCGCCCTCGTCGGGAACACCCAGCAGGTGCAGCTCGCGCTGACACCGGAGGCCACCGGCACGGTGAGTTTCGGCTACACGATCAACGACGGGCGCGGGGGAAGCGCCTCGGCGACGGTGACTCTCACCCTGCGCGGCGACGACGAGAACTCAGCCCCCGTGCAGGCCCGCACCACCAGCACGACCGTGCGGGCGGGCGGGCGGGTGACCAGCCAGGTGCTCGGCGACTGGGTCGACCCGGACTCCGACCCCTTCTACCTGACCGCAGCGACGATCCCCGCGCCCGACCTGGTCAGCTTCACGCCGGCCGGCAGCGTCGTCTACACGGATGCCGGAACCGAGGCCGGTGCCAAACAGGTCACCCTGTCGGTCACGGACGGCCGGGACACCGGCACCGGATCGCTCTCGGTCACGGTGCGGCCGAGCGGGTCGGTCCCGATCGTCGCGGAATCCTTCGTGGTCCTGGCCACCGCCGGCAGCGAGGTCACCGTGGTGCCGCTCGAACACGCCCGCGGCGGCTCGGCGCCCCTCCGGCTGAGCAGCGTGCCGGCCAAACCCGATGCGACCATCACCGCCGACTACGACGGCGGCAGTTTCCGGTTCGAGAGCGCCGTGGTGGGCGTGCACGAGGTCGAATACGCCGTCACGGACGGCCAGCTCACCGGGACCGGTCGGATCCGGGTGGAGGTCGCCCCCGCGCCCGACGCCAACACCGCGCCGGTCACGGTGCCGCACACGGCCTTCATCCGCGGCCAGCAGGCCACCCTGGTCGATGTGCTGGCCACCGACTCCGATCCCGCCGGCGGTGTTCTGCTGGTGACCGGCACGATGGATGTCCCCGCCGACAGCGGCCTCCGGGTCGAGATCCTCGACCAGCGGATCCTGCGGGTGACCCTGACGCAACCGCTCGAGAACGCGACGGCCGTCTTCGGCTACCGCGTCAGCAACGGCCTCGCCGAGGCGACCGGCACGGTCACCGTGATCGAGATCCCGCCGCCGGCGCAGAAGCAGGCTCCCATCGCGGTGCCGGACACGGTCTCGGTGCGGGTGGGCGATGCCATCGACATCCCGGTGCTGGCCAACGACGAGCACCCGGACGGCGACACGCTCACCCTCGACCCGACGCTGGCGACCCCGCTACCGGCCGGTTCCGGCCTGCTCTTCGCCGCCGGAACGAAGCTGCGCTTCCTGGCGCCGAAGACGGCGGGGAACTTCACGGCCGTCTACCGGGTCAACGCGCCGGATGGCCAGTTCGCCAACGCCGAGGTGCGGATCGCGGTTCGGGAAGCGGACCCTGATTCGAACAACCCGCCCGTGCCGAAGACGGTGACCGCCCGCGTGCTCGCCGGCGACACGGTGAGCATCCCGATCCCGCTGTCCGGGATCGACCCGGACGGGGACTCCGTGCAGCTGGTCGGCCAGGAGACCAATCCGGAGAAGGGGTCGGTCACCATCCGTGGCGCCGATTCGATCGAGTACACGGCGGGGGAGTACTCGGCCGGCACGGACACGTTCACCTATTCGGTGGTCGACGCCCTCGGCGCCCGCGCCGTCGGCAGCGTGCGCGTGGGCATCAGCCCCCGCCTGGACGGTGCGCGGAACCCGGTCGCGGCCCCCGACGAGGTCGCCGTCCGCCCCGGCAGCACGGTCGCCGTGCGGGTGCTCGGCAACGACTCCGATCCCGACGGCGGAGACCTGACCATCACCCGGGTCGAGGCGACCGGCACCGCCGGTTCCCGCGGGCGCGCCGTCATCGACGGTGACGTCGTCTCCGTCAGAGCACCGGCGCAGGAGGGGCGCTACGGGTTCATCTACGAGATCCAGAACGCGCGGGGCGGCACGAGTTCGACCTTCCTCACCGTCGTGGTGCGCGCGGACGCCCCGCTCTCCAAACCGGACGCCCGTGACACCCACGTGGCACTCTCCGATGTGCTCGACGCCCGCGGCACGATCGACGTCGACGTCCTCGCCAACGTCTTCTTCGCGGACGGCCCGGTCAAGAGCCTGGGGCTGAGCGTGCCGGCGAGCTTCTCGGGCGTCGCCGAGGTGACGGATGCCCGGCGCATCCGGGTCAGCGTCGGCGACGCCGGCCAGATCATTCCCTTCTCCGTGAGCAACCCGGATGACCCGAGCATCGTGTCCTACGCCTTCATCTGGGTGCCGGGCACCGACGACGCCCTGCCCCAGCTACGCAAGGGTGCCCCGAGACTGACCGTGTCGAGCGAGTCCCTGCTCAGCATCGACATCAACGACTACGTCGTCGCGGTCGGCGGCAAGAAGGTGCGCCTGACCGACCGGAGCCTGGTGCAGGCCACCCACGCGGACGGCGCCGACCTGGTCAGCTCCGATTCCGCCCTCGCCTACACCAGCGCCGACCAGTATTACGGGCCGGCCTCGATCTCGTTCGAGGTGACCGACGGTGCCGGCGCGGCCGACCCGGACGGGCGCACCGCGACGATCGTGCTGCCCATCACGGTTACCCCCCGCAAGAATCAGCCGCCCGCCTTCGACGGCGCCGTGCTGGACCTCGAGCCGGACCAGACGAAGGTCATCGACCTGACCAGGCTCACCTCCTACCCGTATCCGAAGGACCAGGCCGAACTGGCCTACACGGTGCTCGAACCGCTCCCGACCGGGTTCACCTATTCCCTCGACGGCCAGCAGCTGACCCTCCGAGCCGCGGAATCCACGCCGAAGGGCGACCGGAGCGCGATCACCATCGGCGTGCGCGACAGCGTCACCGCGGGCAAGGCGGGCCGGATCGACCTGGGCGTGGTCGCCTCCACTCGACCGCGGGCGATCCCGGTCGCCGACACGGCCATCGCCCCACGCGGACGCACCACCGTCGTCGACGTCCTCGCGAACGACGACGCTACGAACCCCTTCCCGGCGGTGCCGCTGCGGGTCGTCGCCGTGCGCGGCCTCGACGGCGGCAGCGTCCCCCGCGGAGTGACGATCACGCCCAGCGCCGACAAGAGCAGGCTCACGGTCGTGGTGGCCCAGGACGCGGCGCCGGCGGACACGAACCTCCAATACCAGGTCGCCGACGCCACCGGAGACCCGAACCGCTACGCCTGGGGCACGGTGCGGATCTCGGTACAGGACAAGCCCGACGCGCCGACCGGCGTGCGCGTGACCGGCTTCGCCGACCGCGGACTGTCCGTGGCCTTCAACCCGGGCGCCTTCAACAACTCAGCCATCACCGGTTACGAGATCACCCTGCTCGACGCGTCCTCCGGCGCCCCCCTCGGCACCACCCCCTGCCAGGCCACGACCTGCGAGGTGGCGACCCCCGGCAACGGGCAGGGCAACGCCCTGCGGGTGTCCGTCGCCGCCCGCAACGCCATCGGCCTGTCCGACCCGGCCGTGCTCGCCGACCGGGTCTGGTCCGACGTGGTGCCGCCCGCTCCGACCGGGCTGGCCGCCGAACCGCTCGACGGCGGGTTGCGCCTGCGCTGGAACACCGTGGCGGCGCAGGGCGGCGGGACGGCCATCCGTGGCTATGAGGTGACCGTGGGCGGAACCGGCCGCGGCGAAACCAGCGCGTCCGGGGCCGACTGCGGCGCGACCTCGTGCAGCATCGTCGTCACCGGACTGACCAACGGAGCGAACACGGAATTCACCGTGAGCGCCCGCAACGACGCCTACCCCGCCCTGGCCGGCTGGAGCAGCGCCTCGGGTGCGGGAACGCCGTTCGGACCCGCCCGGGCCGGAGCGATCTCCGCGAACGCGACGGATTCCAGCGGCTCGGTGGCGCTCACCTGGGACCCGTTCGATGGCCGGGGCGACGCGATCGACGGCTACGTCGTGCAGCGGCTGAGCGCGGACCAGGTGCCCACCAGGGCCCAAGCCTGCAGCGTGTCCAGTCCGGCGCCGGGCACGCTCAAAGCGCCCACGCAGGGCGGAATCGTCGCCGAACAGAAGATCCTCAGCGGCGCGACGACCTCGGCCACCTTCGACAACCTGCTCACCGACAACGGCCGGTACTACTTCATCGTGTGGGGCTACAACCGGGCCGGCTGCGCGCCGACGGACGTGGTGAGCGCCCTTGTGCGCCAGGCTCCGGGGCCTGTCACCGACGTGCAGAGCTCGATGGCGGCGCGAGGCGACGCCTGGGACCTGCGCGTCGACGGGGTCAGCCCGAGCGCCGGCATCAGGGAGTACAACCTCCGGGCGGTCGACGGGTCCGGCAACGGGGTCCCGGGCAGCCAGGTCACCTTCGGCGGGTCGGGCTGGCCCCGGGAACTGCTGGGCCTCCCGTTCGGGCAGACGGTCCGGTACCAGGTGCAGGCCTGTTCGCCCTGGGGTACCTGCGGGCCCTGGTCCGGAACCTACTCGGCGCCGGAGGCATCCGTCAGGTTCACCGTCACCGGGCTCGCCTACGACCCGGTCACGGGCGTGTTCGGCTGGACCAACGGGCCGGACAACAACGGGATCGGCGCCGACTACACCTGCTCCGTGCGCGGTGACCCCGCCTCCTCCACCCGGGGCGGACCGAACTCCTGCGCCCTGGCCGCGCCCGCGCCGTCCGGCACGGTGCGCCTCACGGTGACCGTCAACGGCCACGCCTACAACTACGATCAGTGATTCCGACGAAAGTGACCACCCGATGACGATGACCCCGCAGCAGGCCGCTCAGTTCGCCGATGTGTTCGAGCGCCTGGTGAACGGGGTCGAGCAGGTGCTGCTCGGCAAACACCACGTCATCAAGATGGCGTTCACCGCCCTGCTCAGCGGCGGCCACCTGCTGCTCGAAGACGTGCCGGGAACGGGCAAGACCTCCCTGGCCAGGGCCATCGCGCAGAGCGTGCGCGGCACCAGCAACCGGGTGCAGTTCACCCCGGACCTGCTGCCGGGCGACATCACCGGGGTGAGCATCTACGACCAGCGCAGCGGGACATTCGAATTCCACCGCGGGCCGATCTTCGCCAACATCGTGCTGGCGGACGAGATCAACCGGGCCAGCCCGAAGACCCAGGCCGCCTTGCTCGAGGTGATGGAGGAGGAGCAGATCACGGCCGACGGGGTCACGCACCCCGTCGCATCCCCCTTCATGGTGATCGCCACCCAGAACCCGATCGAGCAGGCCGGAACCTACCGGCTGCCCGAGGCTCAGCTCGACCGGTTCATCATGAAATCCTCGATCGGCTACCCCGACCACGCCTCGACGATCCGCATTCTCGAGGGGGCCGGCCAGCGCGCGCACGAGGCCACGGTCCCGGCGGTGGTCTCGGCACAGACCGTGATCGAGCTCGCGGCCCTCGCCCGCACGGTCTTCGTCGACGCCACCGTCAACGACTACGTGGCCCGCCTGATCGACGCCACGCGCACCAGCCCCGAGGTGCGCCTGGGCGCCAGCGTGCGCGGCGCCCTGGCGCTGGTACGCACCGCGAAGACCCTCGCGGCCGCCAACGGCCGCCACTACGTCATCCCCGACGACGTCAAGGAACTGGCCGAGGCGGTGCTCGCCCACCGCCTGGTCCTCGACCCGGAAGCCGAGTTCGACGGGGTCACGCCGTCCAGCGTGATCGCCCGGATCCTGATCGAGACCCCGCCGCCCAGTGACAGGCAGGCTGCGTGACCCAGCGGATGCCCGGCGAGGGAAGGTTCGGCCGGTTCACTCCGCGCCGGCCCCGCCCGGTGTCCCACGACGGCCTCCTGGCCGAGGGTGTGTCGCGTGGGATGCGCGCCGCCCGGAGGTCCGGCACCGGCGCCTCCGTCGCGGGCGGGTTCATCTCGGCCGTCGTCACCCCGCTCGGCTGGTGCGTCCTGGGTGTCCTCGCCGCCTCCCTGCTGTTCGGCTATGCCCTGGGCTGGACGGAACTCGTCGTCATCGGCTGGACCGCCATGGTGCTGGTCGGGGCAGCGCTCAGTTTCCTGATCGGCCGGAACGCGTACGAGATCCACCTGTCCCTGTCGGTCGACCGGGTGGTCGTCGGGGCACGCGTTCCCGGCGAGGTGAGCGTGCTGAACCCGACCCGTCAGCGGCTGCCGGGCGTGGGCGTGGAGGTTCCGGTCGGATCCGGGCTGGCCGAGTTCGCGATGCCGAGTATCGCGCGCGGCGGCAGCTTCGAGGACCTGTTCATCGTTCCCACCCTCCGGCGCGGGGTGATCCCGATCGGTCCCGTGCGCACGGTACGCGCCGACCCGCTCGGGCTGCTGCGCCGGGAGATCGTCTGGGCCGAGCGGGTCGAGCTGTTCGTGCACCCGCGCACCCTGTCGATCCCGAGCATGAGCACGGGATTCATCCGTGACCTCGAGGGCAACCCGACCAGGGACCTGACCAACAGCGACGTGTCCTTCCATGCGCTCCGCGAGTACGTGGCGGGCGATGAGCGGCGCAGCATCCACTGGAAGAGCACCGCGAAAACTGGCCGCTACATGGTGCGTCAATACGAGGAATCCCGCCGCAGCCACCTGATGGTGGCCTTGAGCCTGTTCGTGGGGGACTTCGCGACCGAGGACGAGTTCGAAATGGCCGTCAGCGTCGCCGGCTCCCTCGGCGTGCGGGCCATCCGTGATGCCCGCACCGTGTCCGTCGTGGCCAGCGCGCCGACACCGGACCTCGCCCGGCGCGGCGCTCCGGCGCTCCGGCCGCTGAGCACACTCACCCGCACCCGGCTGCTCGACGATCTCAGCCGGGTCGAGACATCCGACCGGATGATGCACGTCGGGGCCCTGGCCAAGGCCGCGGCCGACACGGTCGCGGGCATCTCCGTGGCCTTCCTGGTCTGCGGCTCGGCCGTCACCCTGTCCCAGTTGCGCACCGCAGCGAATCGCTTCCCGGCGGGGGTCGAGGTCGTGGCCGTGGTGTGCGACCCGGAAGCCGTCCCCAGCCTCAAGCGCGTGGCCGAGCTCAGCGTGCTCCGGATCGGCTTCCTCGAGGACCTGCCGCACAGCCTCGCCCGATCGCTGGCGGCATGAGCGCCCGCGCCGCCGTCCGCTCCGGCGCCCGCAGCGCCCGCCCGGGCTGGCGTTTCACGGTCGGGAACACCGTCGGGCTGTTGCTGGCGACCGCCGCGGCCGCCACAGCCCTCTGGCCGGTCTACCGCAGCCGTGAATTCGTCGTACTCGTGGGCGTCACCTTCGCCCTGGGGGCCGTGACCGCGATCCTCGGTGCGGTGTTCCGCTGGCCGGCCTGGCTGGTGGCCCTGGCCACGATCGCCGTTTACGTCATCGCAGGCGTGCCACTGGCCATCCCCGGCCAGGCGGTGCGGGGCATCCTTCCGACCGGAACCGGTCTGCTCGAGCTGGTCTCCGCGACCGCGCTGAGCTGGAAGCAGCTCGTCACGATCGTGCTGCCGGTCGGGTCCTACCAGACCCTGCTCGTGCCCGCCTTCATTCTCGTTCTACTCAGCACCGTGATCGGCCTCTCCGTCGCCCTGCGCGCGCGGATCGGCGAACTCGGCGCGCTCGCCCCGGCGGCGCTGTTCATCGCCGGCATCGGCCTCGGACCCACCGTCCCGTCCGCCCCGATCGCCACCGGCCTCGCGCTCTTCGTCGTGCTCCTGTTCTGGCTGCTCTGGTTCCGCGCCGTGCGCCGCGGAGCCGTGGTGCGCCTGGTCGCGCAACAGTCGCGCCGAACGACCGCGTCGACGGCGGATCGCCGTTTCGCGGCGGTCCGCGGACTGGTCGGCGCCAGCGTCATCGTCGCCGTGGCGGTGGCCGCGGGCACGGCGGCCGCGATCGCGCTCCCGGCATCCGCTCCACGTGACGTGCTGCGCGCACGCGTGCAGCAGCCGTTCGACCCGCGGGACTACCCGAGCCCGCTGAGCGAGTTCCGCAGCTATCTTCAGCCCGCCCGAGCCGAGGCCGCACTGCTCGAGGTCGCGGGCCTGCCCGAGGGAGGGCGGCTGCGACTGGCCACCCTCGACGGGTACGACGGCGTCGTGTACTCGGTCGGCAGCGAGCAGGTGAGCAGCGCCTCCGGATCGTTCACGCGCCTGCCCGACCGCCTCGACCAGTCCCGGATCGATGGCGACCAGGTGACCCTGGCCGTCACGATCGACGGCTACACCGGGGTGTGGGTGCCCGGGGCGGGCCAGCTGGAACGGATCCGGTTCAGCGGCCCGACGAGCAGTGCGCGCTCAGACTCGTTCTTTTACAACGACAACAGCGGCACGGCCGCGGTGCTGACCGGGCTGGCCCGGGGCGACAGTTATCGCAGCGTCGGCGTGGTCCCGCGGTCGCCGGATGCGCTGGCCGGCCTGCGCCCGGGCCCCGCCGTCCTGCCGCCGCTCAGCGTCCTCCCGGACGAACTCGAACAGGCCCTGGCCGGCTATGTGAACGCCGAAGACGCCCCCGGCGTGCAACTCCAGTCGATGCTGGACGGGCTCCGAGCGGACGGCTACGTCAGCCACGGCGTCGGCGCGGACGAGCCGGTCAGCCGGTCGGGGCACGGAGCCGACCGGATCAGCCAGCTGTTCACCGACCAGCCCATGCTCGGCGACGCCGAACAGTATTCCGTGGCGGCGGCTCTGATGGCACGGCGGCTCGGTTTCCCGGCCCGGGTCGTGGTCGGCTTCGTTCCCCGCAGCGGAGACGGAGCCGGGGCCGACGCGACCGGCACGGTCACCGTCGTGGGGTCCGACCTCTCGGCCTGGATCGAGGTGCAGTCCACGACCGGCTGGGTCACGCTCGATCCGAACCCTCCGCTGCGCGACATCCCGGCGAAGCAGCCCGACGACCCCACCGTGGTGTCCCGGCCGCAAACCGTGGTGCCACCGGCCATTCCGGAGATCGCGGAACAGCGGGACCCGGCCCCGCCCGAGAACTCGGTCGAGGACCCGCCGGCACCGCTCAGCCCCTTCCTCGCCTTCCTGCTCGCCGCGGCGAAAGTGGCCGGTTGGAGCCTGCTCGGCCTGGCCGTCGTGCTCTCGCCCTTCCTGCTCATCATCGCGGCCAAGGCCCGGCGCCGCCGGCTTAGACGCACCCGTCCGGCGCCCCTGGACCGGATCCGGGGCGGTTGGCGCGAATTCGCCGACGCCGCGCTCGACCATGGCATCTCGGTGCCGGCGGGGGCGACCCGCACCGAACTGGCCCGAACCGTGGGCGGGATGCGGCCACTGGTGTTCGCCGCGGCGGTCGACCGGGCGGTTTTCGCCCCGGACCGGCCGGGCAGTGCCACCGCCGACGAGGTGTGGCTGTTGGTCGCCGAACATCGCCGTGACCTCAACGCGGGGAAGAAGCGCCTCGCCCGGCTGCGAGCCCTCGTCTCCCTGCGGTCACTGGGTCGCTACGCTGGAGGGGCATCCGTTCGACGGTCGGCCCCACGAGGGGGAGGCCGCGGCCCGGGAGGAGTCGGTTCGTGAACTGCCGGATCTGTGGGGCACAGCTGCCCGTCGGCGCCATGTTCTGTGGCGAATGCGGCAGCTCGAGCACGGCAACCCCGAAGACCCGCAAACGGTCAGACCCTCGGCCCAGCGACACCACCATCATCCAGCCGCTGCCGCCGCAGCGGGTCGTGATCTCCGTCCCGATCGGCGCCGACGGGCGCCTCGGGGCGCCGCCGGTCCCGGCTCCGGTCCCGGTCCCGGCTCCGGCTCCCGTTCCAACCACCGCTCCCGTCCCGGCTCCCGTTCCGGCTCCGGTTCCCGTTCCGGCTCCGGTTCCCGTTCCGGTTCCGGTTCCCGTTCCGGTTCCGGTTCCGGTTCCGGTTCCGGTTCCGGTTCCGGTTCCGGTTCCGGTTCCGGTTCCGGTTCCGGTTCCCGTTCCGGTTCCGGTTCCGGTTCCCGTTCCGGTTCCGGTTCCGGTTCCGGTTCCCGTTGCGACTCCCGCCCCGGCGCCCGCGCTGTTCGTGCTCCAGTTCAGCACCGGCGAGACCGTCTCGGCAAACGGGACGGGGCTGGTCGGCCGCCGGCCTCTTCCTCAGCCGGCCGAGCACTTCGATCTGCTGGTGCAGGTCAACGACCTCGGCCGTTCCGTGTCCAAGAGTCACCTCGAATTCGGGCAGCACGACGGCGAATTCTGGATCAGTGACCGCTTCTCGGGCAACGGCACCATCATCCGTCGCCCGGACGCGGTCTCGGTCCGGTGCGAACCGGGCCGCCGCTACCTCGTGCCCCGCGGCTCGCGGGTCGACCTCGCCGACCAGTTCTTTATCCTCAACTAGCGAGTCCCCGAACCAATTCGACGGAGATTTTGCCCAAATCAGGCCCGTACGCCCACGAATAGCTGTTTTAACGGAGAATCTCCGTCGAATTGGTTACAGGGTCGACACGGTGGCCCGACTCGGGGTGAGCCTGCGCGGGCGGGGCGGCCGGTTCCTCCCCAGCGGGCGGGGGCGGCGAGAGTGCACGGATGCCGCCTCGGCGCGAGCCGGGGATTCGCCCGGGTGCTGAGCTTGCCGGGTGATCCGAGCCCAGGTACCCCTGACCCTCCCGCCCCGGGCGGCTGACCCTCCCGCGGCCGGGTTTCCGGTGATCGCGAGCCTGGCGCCGCTGGCCGTGGCCGGCATGATCTGGATGATCACCGGCTCGGCCTTCGTTTTGCTGTTCGCCATCCTCGGGCCGGTGATCGCTGTGGCGAGCATGCTCGACGCCCGTCGCACGAATCGTCGGGGCCGGCGCCGGGCCGCGACCGACGAGAGAGAGGCCCTTGCGGCCCTGCGGACGGAAATCTCAGTGCGGCACGATCTCCTGCGCCACGACCGGTGGCAGCGCACCCCCACCGCGGACAGCCTCGCGGTCGCCCCGAACCCGGGAGCGGTGGGCACGGGTACCGACGGGCTGGTCGCCCTGGGCTCCGGCCCGGTGGAGAGCGGCCTCCGGCTGGAAGGAGGGGCCGGCCTGGACGAACACCGCGAGCTGCGGGACACGGCCGCCACTCTGGCAGACGCTCCGATCACCGCCGAGGCGGTTGCGGGCATCGGCATCGCCGGTCCGCTCCCGCTGACGCGTGCGCTGGCCCGCGGGCTCCTGGTGCAACTGGTCTGCGGGCTGCCGCCCGACCAGATCGTGCTGGCCGTGCCGCCGGGCACCGGCTGGTCCTGGGCGCGGGCGCTGCCTCAGGGTACCCCCGGGGCGGCCCCCCGTCCGGAAATTCTGGTCTGCGAGGCTCCGGCTCAGCCCGCCCCGGCCCCGGCCGGCTCCCGGATGATCCTCGCTCTCGCCCCTACGCCGGGCGAACTTCCCTGGGGCTGCGACACCATCGTGCGGGTGCACGGTCCGGGCCGGGCCGAGATCCTGCGGTCCGGGCGGCACGCCCGGGGGCTGGGATTCCAGCCCGAACTGGTCAGCGTCGAACAGGCCGCCTCGGTCGCCGCACGACTGCGCGAGCGCGCCGCGGCGGCCGGGCTGGGCCGCAGGCAACCGTCGGTTCCCGCCACGGTTCGCCTGTCCGATCTCCCCGGCCACCGAGTCTCTGGCACCCGTCCCGTGCTCGAACCGGGCCGGGGCGACGGCCCCGGACCGAGCTTTCCGGCCGGGCTGAGCTGCCCGGTCGGATTGGCGATGCACGGCGAGGTGTCGCTGGACCTGGTCGGCGCCGGACCGCACGCCGTGGTCGGCGGCACCACGGGCAGCGGCAAGAGCGAGCTGCTCGTGACCTGGGTCGCCGCGATGGCGGCGGCGTTCGTGCCGAGCGAGGTGACGTTCCTGCTGGTCGATTTCAAGGGCGGCGCCGCGTTCGCGCCGCTCGGCGCCCTGCCGCACTGCGTGGGACTGATCACCGACCTCGACGGGCGCCAGGCCGCCCGGGCGCTGGCCAGCCTGGCCGCCGAACTGCGCCACCGCGAACGCGTGCTCCGCGGTGCCGGCGCCCGCGACCTGGTCGAGCTGGGGAAGAGAGGCGGGGCCGCGGCGCTCCCGCGACTCGTGATCGTGGTGGACGAATTCGCGACCATGCTCACGGCTTTCCCCGAGCTGCATGCGCTCTTCGTCGACATCGCCGCCCGGGGCCGGTCGCTGGGAGTTCACCTCATCCTCTGCACGCAACGCCCGAACGGCGTCGTCCGCGACGCCCTCCTGGCCAACTGCACCCTGCGGATATCCTTGCGGGTCAACAACCGCGCCGACAGCGTGGCCGTGCTGGGAACGGATGCCGCGGCGGCGCTGTCCGCCGAACACCCGGGACGCTGCCTGATCGCCACCGCGGCGGGCGCGCCGGTGCTCTGCCAGATCGCCACGACCTCGGAGAGCGAGATCCGCGCCATCGCCGACCGGGTCCTCGACCACGTCGACGGCGCGCCAGCCCTGGACGGACCCGCCCCGCGGCGACCGTGGCTCGACGTGCTGCCGGTCACGGTGACCCGCGAGGATATTTGGGCGGTGGAGGCCGCCAATGCTGCGGAGTCCGCCGAGTCCGCCGAGTCCGCCGAAGATGCAGAGTCCGCCCCGTCCACCTCGCCGGGACGGGCGCCGGAATCCCGACCAGGCCCCGGACCGACGTCTCTGCTGGGGTTGCTCGACGAACCCGAGCGGCAGCGCTACCGGGTGGCCCGCTACCAGCCGTTCCTCGGCGGAAACCTGCTCGTGCTCGGCGCTTCCCGCGCCGGCAAGACCGGCGTGCTGGCATCCCTGGCCGAGCAGTCTGCGTCCGCGCCGGACGCACCGTGCCAGGTTGAATTCGTCCCGCCGCACGTCGAGGGAGTGTGGGACGCCCTCGACCGTGCTCGGCGCCTCCTCGACAGCGACGTCGGTCCGGCCGGGCGCCTGCTGCTGATTGACGACTTCGATTCCGTCTACGCCCGCTGGGATCAGGACTACCGCCCGGCCGCGCTCGAGTTGCTGGCCGGACTGCTCCGCGACGGCGGAGAAGGCGGGCTGCGGGTCGTCGTCGCCGCCCAACGGCTTGCCGGGGCGTTGCAGGTGCTGCCCTCCTTGTGCCAGAACAGGCTGCTCCTGCGGCTCGCCGATGTGGCCGAACACGTCGGGGCCGGGGGAACGGCAGCCTCGTTCGACGACACAATGCCGGCGGGCGGAGGCACGTGGCAGGGCCACCGCATCCAGCTCCTCTGCCCGGAACCGGGCGCCGTGGCCCGCTGCGTGGCACTCGCGGCCCGCGGCGCCGAGGCGGGAGTCGCCGAGCACCTCGCCACGGGGCCCGACCGCACACTGCTTGTGGTTTCGGGTTCCCCGCCCCGCACGGCCGCTGCGTTCCGGGCCGCCGGTGGCGCCGAAATCGTGGATCTCGGCCGAATGACGGATGCCTCGCAACTGCGGGCGACGCTTCCCGGGGCCGGAACCGTCTTCGTCGGTGACGTGGACGCGTGGCAGACGCACTGGTCCCTGCTCGCGTCCCTCAAGCCGCGCGCGGAACTCGTGTTCGACGGCTGCAGCCTCGCCGACTACCGGATGATCAGCCGCCGGCGGGACCTGCCGCCGCCGCTCGCTCCCGGACGGGGGCGGATGTGGGCGATCCGCCCGGATGGAACGGTGCGCCGGGCCGTGCTGCCGGCGGGCTCGTGACGGGCGACGCGGGAGAGGGAAGACGCGGGAGAGGGAAGACGCGGGAGAGGGAAGACGCGGGAGAGGGAAGCGGAGGACCGGGCAGGCCCGGGTCAGCCGAGCGCGTCCGAGAGCGCGCGCAACTGAAGCCCGTGGGCGCTGGCCACCGGGGCGCTGGTGACCAGCCCGCCGACCGTGTTCAGGCCCAGGGCGAGCGCGGCATCCGCGAGCACGGCATCCTTCCAGCCCCGGTTCGCGATCATGCGCACATAGGGCAGGGTCGCGTTCGTGAGGGCGTAGGTCGAAGTGTTCGGCACGGCGCCGGGCATATTGGCGACACAGTAGAACAGCGACCGGTGCACCATGAACGTGGGGTCCGCGTGCGTCGTCGGGTGGGAGTCGGCGAAGCATCCGCCCTGATCGACCGCGATGTCCACGAGCACACTCCCCGGCTTCATCCGGGAAACGAGTTCGTTGCTGACCAGCTTCGGGGCTTTCGCCCCGGGGATCAGCACCGAGCCGATGACCAGGTCGGAGTCGAGGAGCGCCTTGTCGATCTCGTAGCTGTTGGAGGCGATCGTCTGCACGCGGCCGAAGTACAGGGCGTCGAGTTCGCGCAGACGGAACAGGTTGGTGTCGAGCACCGTGACCTGCGCGCCGAGCCCGAGTGCGACCTGCATGGCTGCCGTGCCGGCCACACCGCCGCCGAGCACGGTGACCCGTGCCGGGTGGGTGCCCGGCACGCCGGGGACGAGCAGGCCCGGGCCGCCATTGGGCTTGAGCATCGCGTTGGCGCCGACGATGGGGGCGAGGCGACCCGCGACCTCGCTCATAGGTGCGAGCAGCGGAAGCGTGCGGTTGGGAAGCTGCACGGTCTCGTACGCGATGGCCGTGACCCCGCTCGCCAGCAGCGCGTGGGTGAGTGCCGGCTCGGCGGCGAGGTGCAGATACGTGAAAAGAAGCAGGTCGGGGCGGAAGTAGCCGTATTCGGCGGCGACGGGCTCCTTGACCTTGAGCAGCAGGTCGGCGGCGGCCCAGGCGGACGCGGCATCCGGCATGAGGGTCGCCCCGGCCGCGCCATAGCTCTCATCGGTGATGGACGAACCGAGGCCCGCCCCCGTCTGAATCAGCACCTCGTGGCCGTTGGCCACCAGATCCTGCACCCCCGCGGGCGTGATCGCGACCCGGAATTCGTTGTTTTTGACCTCTGCGGGGACTGCGACCTTCATGGTGCTCCTTCCGGCTGCTGTGGACCCCAACGTCCATGCCCGAAATCCTACCTTCGCCCAACCGCCCTTTTCGAGTGCGTTTCTGCCGGGGGAGTGCTGATTCCGTGAGAAACCGCGGCGACAATTAACGATTTGGTCACTCTTGGGTGAAGAAACGGCCGTCCTGTGCGAGTATCTAGCAACTCGCTAAGTTGTGTGTGTTAGATCCCCGCTGAAAAACGCAAGGAGACCCGAACATGTTGCCCAGGCCGTTGCCCGCCGATCCCATGATTCAGCAGCTCATCCGTCAGGCCCAGCAGGCCAAAATGGGGCGTCGCACTCTCCTGGCCGGCGCGGGCGGCGGAGCAGCCGCCCTCGCCCTCGCCGCCTGTTCCAGCGGGGGCGCCAAGAGCAAGCCCACGGCAGCTGCGGACAAATCCGCCACCAGCAAACTCGTGCGCTGGGACAACTGGGCTCTCTACATCGACGTCGACGACGCCGGCAACTACCCCACCCTCCAGGCGTTCGAGGCCGAGACCGGCATCAAGGTCGAGTACACCGAGGCGGTCGACGACAACAACACCTACTACGGCAAGGTCAAGGACCAACTGGCGCTCGGCAAGGACATCGGCGCGGACACCGTCTGCCTCACCGACTGGATGGTCGGCCGGATGATTCGGTTCGGCTACACGCAGGAACTGGACCACGCCAACATCCCCAACCTGAAGAACCTCTTCCCGTCCTTGAAAGACGTGGGATTCGACCCCGGCCGCAAGATGAGCGTGCCGTGGCAGGGCGGGTTCGCCGGCATCTGCTGGAACAAGGAGAAGCTGCCGGGTGGCCTGACCTCGGTGCAGGACCTCTGGGCCCCCGAGCTCAAGGGCCGCGTCGGCGTCCTGTCCGAAATGCGCGACACCGTGGGCCTGATCATGCTCGACCAGGGCGTGGACATCTCCGGGGACTGGGGTGACGACGAGTACAACGCCGCGATCGACGAGCTGTCCAAGCAGGTCTCGGACGGCCAGGTTCGCAACATCAAGGGCAACGCCTACAAGGAGGACCTCATCAACGAGGACACCCTCGCGGCCATCGTCTGGTCGGGCGACATCGTGCAGCTCAACGCCGAGAACGGCGACAAGTGGGGCTTCTCCGTGCCGGAGAAGGGCGGCACGCTGTGGAACGACAACTTCCTGGTGCCGATCGGTGCCACCCACAAGAAGAACGTCGAGACACTGATCAACTACTACTACGACCCGGCCGTCGCGGCCGAGGTCGCGGCGTACGTGAACTACATCACGCCCGTCGTCGGAGCCAAGGAAGCCGCCATGGCGATCGACCCGGAACTCGCGAACAACCAACTGATCTTCCCGGACGAGGCCACCCTGAAAAAGGCGAAGGTCTTCCGCAACCTGTCCGGCGCCGAAGAGCAGAAGTACGACGCGGCGTTCCAGAGCATCCTGCTGGGTTCGTAGGAATGGCAACCGGCGCGTTCGCCAGCGCGGGGGCCGACCTGGAGCTGGTGGGCATCCAGAAGCGTTTCCCCGGCTTCACCGCGATCGAGCACCTCGACCTGAAGATTCCCGCGGGGTCGTTCTTCGCCCTGCTCGGCCCGTCGGGTTGCGGCAAGACCACCACCCTGCGCCTTGTCGCCGGGCTGGAGGAGCCGACGGCCGGACGGATCCTGATCGGCGGCACGGATGTCACGCACCAGAAGACGTTCCAGCGCCCGGTGAACACGGTGTTCCAGAGCTACGCCCTCTTCCCGCACATGACGGTGCTGGAGAACGTGGCGTTCGGGCTGCGCCGGCGCCGCATCGACGACCCGGTCGCCAAAGCCCATGAGGCGCTCCGCCTGGTGGAGCTGGACCACCTGGCGTCGCGCAAACCGCAGCAGCTGTCCGGTGGGCAGCAGCAGCGGGTGGCCCTGGCCCGGGCGATCGTCAACCGGCCGGCCCTGCTGCTGCTCGACGAGCCGCTCGGTGCCCTCGACCTCAAGCTCCGGCGCCAGATGCAGCTCGAGTTGAAGACCATCCAGGAGGAGGTCGGTCTCACCTTCCTGCACGTCACCCACGACCAGGAGGAGGCCATGACCATGGCCGACACCGTCGCGGTCATGAACAAGGGCCGGATCGAGCAGATGGGCGCCCCCGAAGAGCTCTACGAACTGCCGAGAACGGCGTTCGTCGCCAACTTCCTCGGCCAGTCGAACCTGTTCACCGGCCCGGTGGTCGGCAGCACCAGCGAGGCGATCTCCGTGGACGTGGCCGGGCAGCGAGTCGTGGTCCCGGCCGCCCGGGCGCACCGGCACGCCGGGGAGGTGACCGTCGGGGTGCGCCCCGAGAAGCTGAGCCTGCACGTCGAGGCACCCGCGGACGACGTCAACCGCAACATCGTGGGCCCCGGCCGGGTGGTGGACGTCTCGTTCAGCGGGGTGAGCACCCAGTATCTGGTCGAGGTGCCCGGCCTCGGCACCCTCGTCGTCTTCGCCCAGAACATGGCCTTCGGCCCGGTCGCCGGTGAGGGCGACGAGGTCTGGATGAGCTGGAACATCGAGCACGGCTTCGGACTCGACGACGACCCGTCGGACGAACCCCGTTTCGAGGCCGACACCTCCACCCGCAGCATCGCCACCCAGAAACGCGATTCCCTCCTCTCGGAGCTCGGGGGGGCCTAGATGGCATTCGCGGCCTTTGCCACCACCACCGCGCCCGAGCCGGCGGCTCGGCGCAGGAGCCCGATCGCCCTGCTCCTGCTGCTTCCGGGCATCCTGTACCTGGTCCTGTTCTTCCTCGCGCCGCTGGTGTCGCTGCTGCTGACGTCCTTCCAGAAGCCGACCGAGTTCGGCGACATCGGCCAGTTCGACTACGCCTTCAGGTGGGAGAACTACGTCGACGTGGTCCAGGCGTATTGGCCGCACATCGTGCGTTCGTTCGGCTATGCGCTGATCGCCACCGTCCTGGCCCTGCTGTTCAGCTACCCGCTGGCCTATTTCATCGGGGTGAAGGCCCGGAAATGGCCGCTGCTGCAGAGCCTCATGCTCGTGCTGGTGATCGCTCCGTTCTTCATCAGCTTCCTGCTCCGCACCCTGGCCTGGAAGCAGATCCTGTCCGACGAGTCGTTCATCATGACCTCGCTCAAGGCGCTGTCCCTGATGCCCACGGATGCCCATTTCACCGGCACCCCGATCGCCGTGATCTTCGGGATCACCTACAACTTCATCCCGTTCATGACCCTGCCGCTGTACACGACGCTCGAGCGGCTCGACCTGCGATACCTCGAAGCGGGCAGCGACCTGTACGCGCATCCGTTCGAGGTGTTCCGCAAGATCACCATCCCGCTGTCGATGCCGGGGATCGTGGCGGGGACGCTGCTCACGTTCATCCCGGCGGCCGGTGACTACATCAACGCGAGCCGGGACTTTCTCGGCGGACCGGACACCCAGATGATGGGGAATGTGATCGAGGCCAACTTCCTCGTTCTCCAGAACTTCCCGGCGGCGGCGGCGCTGTCGATCATCCTGATGTCGGTGATCCTGATCGTCGTGGGCATCTATGTGAAGCGCGCGGGCACGGAGGAACTGCTGTGAAGATCTCACTGGGCAAATGGCTGCTCCCGCTGTACACGGTTCTGGCGCTGACCTTCCTGATGGTGCCGATCGTGTACACCTTCGTCTTCTCGTTCAACGACTCGCTCAAGTCGAACATCACCTGGCGCGGGTTCACCTTCGACAAGTGGCTCAACGTCTGCGCCGTGCAGAACGGCGCCGTCTGCGAGGCGTTCGCGAACAGCATCATCATCGGCGTCGTGGCGACCATCGTGGCCACCGCCCTTGGCACCATGATCGCGATCGCGATCGCGATCGTGCGGTACCGGTTCAAGTTCCGGTCGCAGACCAGCCTGTTCCTGTTCCTGCCGATGGCCACGCCGGAGGTCGTGCTCGGTGCCGGGCTCGCCGCGCAGTTCCTGTCGATCGGGGTGCCGAAGGACATGCTCACGATCATCCTGGCCCACATCATGTTCTGCATCAGCTTCGTGGTGGTGACCGTCAAGGCGCGCGTCTCCAGCCTGGACCCGGCGCTGGAAGAGGCGGGGCGCGATCTCTACGGCTCGCCGACGCAGGTGTTCATGCGAATCACGTTCCCCCTGCTGCTGCCCGGGATCCTGGCCGCCGCACTGCTGTCCTTCGCGCTGAGCTTCGACGACTTCATCATCACGAACTTCAACTCCGGCGCCGTGACGACCTTCCCGAAGTACATCTACGTGTCCGCCGCCCGGGGGATCCCGGCCGAGGCGAACGTGATCGCATCCGCGGTGTTCATTTTCGCCCTGGTCATCGTGGTCACCACGCAGGTGTCCCAGGCGGCGCGGGCGAAGCGGCTGGCCAAGCAGGCCTGACGCAGCGAACCCGACCGGCCCCGACGAAAACGCCGGGTCCGGTCGGGTTTCAGCTGTGGTCGCGCACGGGGGCGGCTAGATGTAGCTGGCGCTGACCTGGCCGACCGGCCGGCCTCCGCCGTACACGGTGAGGCCGAGGTCCGGCAGGATGGCCTCCACGTCGGTGTGCGCGATCGCGCCGGCATCCGCCAACAGGCGCAGGGCGACGATGGTCGCGGCCCTCAGGTTGCCGTCCAGCATCTTGAGGGCGACGGTGACGCCGTTGGCGGCCGAGGCCACCATGATCCCTTCGGCGCCGGTCTTGATGAACAGGCCCAGACGCTCGATCACGATCGTGTCCGGCAGACCGGGTCCGGCCACGACCCAACCATGCTGGCGCACGGCCTCGGCCAGGAAACCGGCTTCGCGGTAGATCGCGAACGGGGAGTTGGACTTGGACGTTGCGATGCGGGCGATGCCGCGGGCCAGGGCGGTCAGCGACAGGGCGTGCACGGGCGCGCCGCAGCCGTCGATGCCGGTGGCGGAGGGGCGCTCACCGGTGAACCGCTCGACGACGTCGAGGATTCTCTTCTGCAGCGGATGCTCCGGCTCGAGGTAGCCGGACAGGGCCCAGCCGTTCTGCTTGCAGGCCACGAGCATGGCCGCGTGCTTGCCAGAGCACTCCATGTAGACCGGGGCCTTGCCGGCGCCCAGGCGCACCAGGGCGTCGCGCGTGGCGGAATCGTTCGGCCAGGCGGCCGGGCAGGCTAGCGCCGTCTCGGGGATCCCCGCGCGGGACAGCAGGGCGCGCACGAGATCCGCGTGCCGCTGTGTGCCGCTGTGGCTCGATGTCGCGATCGCGGCGTCCTCGCCTCGCAGCGTGACCCCGCTGGCCATCACGGCGATGGCCTGGAACGGCTTCATCGACGAGCGCGGGAAAACCGGGCTCGTGACGTCGCCGAGGGCGCGGAGGACCGCGCCCTCGCTGGTCAGGACGACCGCCGACCCGGCGTGCCGGGACTCGATGAAGCCGTTGCGTTCGATCGTCGCCAGTTCGACCGCGTCGCCGACCGTGAAGGTGTGGGCGGGGGCGTCGGTGAGTGAGTCGTGTGTGAGGTGCACGGGTGCGAACGCCTAGAGCGCGGCGATCGCGTCGTCGATGACCGCGAGGGCATCGGCGAGGAGGGCGTCGGTCACGGCGAGGCTGGGCAGGAAGCGCAGCACGTTGCCGTAGGTTCCGGCGGTGAGCAGCAGCACACCGTGCTGAGCGGCGTAGGTGGCAATGGACGACACGGCGGCGGCGTTCGGCGCCTTGGTGGTGTCGCCGGTACCCGGCTGCACCAGTTCGATGGCGATCATGGCGCCGCGGCCACGGATGTCGCCGATGATGTCGTACTTGTCCTTCAACGCCCCGAGACCGGCGCGCAGCGTGTTCTCGATCCGCACGCCCTCGGCCAGGAGGTCGTTGCGTTCGATCGACTCGAAGACGGCGATCGCGGCCGCGCAGGAGACCGGGTTTCCGCCGAAGGTTCCGCCGAGCCCGCCGGGCTGGGAGCCGTCCATGATCTCGGCGCGACCGGTGACGGCGGCCAGCGGCATTCCGCCGGCGATGCCCTTCGCGGTGAGTACGAGGTCGGGGGTCCAGCCGAAGTGCTCGCTGGCGTAGTACTTGCCGGTGCGGGCCATGCCGCTCTGGATCTCGTCGGCGATCATGACGACCCCGTTGGCCGTGCACCAGGTCTGCAGAGCAGTGAAGAAGCCCTCGGCCGGAACCATGAAGCCGCCCTCACCCTGGATGGGCTCGACCACCAGGCAGGCCAGGTCGCTGGCGCCAACGACCTTCTCCAGGTACGCGATCGTGCGCGCCGCGGCATCCGCGCCACTGAGTCCGTCGTGATAGGGGTAGGAGCTGGGGGCGTGGTAGACGTCGCTGGCGAGGGGGCCGTAGCCGGTGGCGTAGGGCATGGCCTTGTAGTTCATGGCCATGGTCAGCACGGTGCGGCCGTGGTAGGCGTGGTCCAGTACGGCCACGGCGCGGCGGCCGGTGTACTTGCGGGCGATCTTGACGCCGTTTTCGACGGCTTCGGCGCCCGAGTTGATCAGCACCGATTTCTTCGGGAAATCGCCGGGGGTGTGCTCGGCGAGCAGCTCGCAGACGCGCACATACTCCTCGTAGGGCGTGATGGTGAAGAGGGTGTGGATAAAGTCCTGGGTCTGGGCGACGGCGGCCGCGACGACGCTGGTCTCGGTGTGGCCGATCGTGGTCACGCCGATGCCGGCGCCGAGGTCGATGAACTGGTTGCCGTCGACGTCGACGAGGATCGCGCCGTTGGCCTGGGCGATGTAGACGGGCAGGGCGCTGGCGACGCCGCCGGACACGGTGGCCAGTCGGCGCTTCTGCAGGTCGGCCGATTTCGGGCCCGGAACCGCGGTCACGATCCTGCGTTCCTGCGTCACCGTGTAAACCGGTGCGGCGGGGGTGGACGGGGTGGTCGAAGGCGTCATCGTGTCAGTCATGGTGTGACCAGTTTACCGATCCGGTCCACGCCCGGCGCGGCGTTTTGCTGCGAGAATCGGTTCCCAGGGCTTGAGGTCTGCTTCAGAATCCAAAAGGAGGCGCCGTGATCGGTGCACATCGCTACGCCGTGAGTGTCGCCTGGACCGGCAACCGGGGCACCGGCACCAGCGGCTATCGCGACTACGGCCGGGAACACCTGATCGAGGCGGCCGGCAAGGAGCCGATCAGCGCATCGGCCGACCGCAGCTTCCATGGGAACGCAGACCGGTGGAATCCGGAGGAACTGCTGCTCGCGGCCCTGAGCGAGTGCCACCTGCTGTCGTTCCTGCACGTGGCGGTCCGGTACGGCGTCACCGTTGTCGCCTACACGGATGACGCGGTCGGCTCGATGGTGCAGACCCCGGATGGCGGCGGCCGCTTCACCGAGGCGATCCTCCGCCCGCAGGTGACGGTTTCCGATCCCGGCCAGTTGGAACTCGCCCAGTCCCTGCACGCCGAGGCGGCGCGCCTGTGCTTCATCGGCGCATCCGTAAACTTCCCGGTCACGCACCAACCGGTCACGGTAGCCGTCACCCACTAAGCCACCACGCGCCCACCACCCGCCCACCAAGCGCCGAGCCACCACCCGCCGAGCCGTGAGCTTGACTCCCATTTTTTCAAGAAAATGGGGCGAAACTCACGGCTCGGCGAACGGATGCGACGGGGTGACGGGGTGACACGACCGGGAGAGGCGACCGGGGGAGGCCGCGCCGGAAGGGACTACAGGCCGGACAGGGCGGCGAGGGTCTCCTCGATTACGGTGGCGGCGTCGTCGATCAGTTCCTCGGAGATGACGACTGACGGCATGATGCGCAGCACGGAGTCCCAGCTGCCGGCATCCAGCACGATTACACCGTTGGTGGTGGCGTGCTTGATGATGGCGGTGAGTGCCTCGGGGTACGGCGTGGTCGTGCCGGGGTGCACGAGCTCCACGCCGAACATGGCGCCCTTACCGCGCACGTCGCCGACGACGGAGAACCGCTGGGGCCAGTCGCCGATGCGCGCCCAGAGCGCCTTCTCGACCCGCTGCGCCTCGCCGAGGAGGTCATCGCGCTCGATCAGGTCGAAGACCGCGAGGGCCGCCGCGGTGGAGACCGGGTTGCCGCCGAAGGTGCCGCCGATTCCGCCGGGCTGCACGGAATCCATGATATCGGCGCGGCCGGTGACCGCGGCCAGCGGGAATCCGCCGGCGATGCCCTTGGCCGTTGTGACCAGGTCGGGCACGACGCCGTGGTGCTCGATGGCGTACCAGGTGCCGGTGCGGGCGATGCCGGCCTGGATCTCGTCGGAGACGAAGACGATGCCGTTCTCTGTGCAGAATTCGCTCAGCCGCTTGAAGTAGCCGGGGGCGGGGATGACGATGCCGCCGTCGCCCTGGATCGGCTCGATGAAGAAGGCTGCGATCTCGGAGGCGCCGATGTGGGTGTTGATGTAGTCGATGGTCTTCTCGGCGGCTTCTTCACCGGTCAGGCCGTCTCGGTAGGGGTAGCTGGTCGGCACGCTGTAGATCTCGCCGGGGAAGGGTCCCATGCCGGCTCGTTCCGGCCAGGGGCGGTAGGTCATCGCCATGGTCAGGTTGGTGCGGCCGTGGAAGGCGTGGTCGAGCGCCACGATGGCGCGACGGCCGGTGAACTTGCGGGCGATCTTCACGGCGTTCTCGACGGCTTCGGCGCCGGTGTTCACCAGGACGGAGCGCTTCTCGAAGTCACCGGGGGTGATCTCGGCGAGCTTCTCGGCGACCGCTACGTAGTTCTCGTAGGGAGTGACTGTGAACAGGGTGTGCGTGAGCTTGGCGGCCTGCGCGGCGGCGGCCGCGGCCACGTCCTGGTTCGCGTGGCCGATGGTGGTCACGCCGATGCCGCAACCGAGGTCGATGATCTGGTTGCCGTCCACGTCAACGAGGATCGCGCCGGCTCCGTGATCCATGTAGATATTGACCAGCGTGCCGGCGCCGCGAGACACCGAGCGCAGGCGACGTTCCTGCAATTCGACCGATTTGGGGCCGGGGAGGGCCGTGACGAGTTTGCGTTTTTGGGGTACCGAATACTCTGCAGACATGACTCCAGCTTAGGTCGCGCCCATTTCCGCGGTGTTTCCGACCGGCCGGAGAGCGGCGAGACGGGCCCGGACGGCAGCCGGAGTCAGACGCGTTCGCGCGGGAAGACGCGGTCGGCGAGCTTCTGCAGCGTGCCGGACGGCGGCGATTCGTTGTACTTGCCGGCCAGTTCCTGATGGGACAGGGAGTGGATGGCGGCCATGACCTCGTCGGTCGCGGCGCGCCGGGCCTTGCCGGACTCGGGGGAGCCGTGGCGACGCAGGTCGAGGGGCTCGCCGAAGGCCACGGTGACCTTGCGGATGCGGGGAAACCTCGCCCCGACCGGCTGGATTTCCTGCGTGCCGATCAGCCCGACGGGCACGACGACCGCTCCGGTGGTGAGAGCCAGCCAGGCCACCCCCGTGCGCCCCTTGTACAGACGGCCGTCGAGAGACCGGGTCCCCTCCGGATAGATCGCGAAGGCGCTGTCGGACTCCAGGATGCTGCGCCCGGCGTCCAGGGCATCCTGCGCCGCCTGCCCGGCCCCGCGCTCGACTCCGACCGCGCCGATCGAGGTGAAGAAGGTGCGGCAGACCCAGCCCTTGAAACCCGTGCCGGTGAAATAGGTGGACTTGGCCAGGAACTGCACGCGCCGCGGCGCAGACAGCGGAATCACGATGCTGTCGATGAAGGACAGGTGGTTGCTGGCGAGGATGACGGGACCGGTCCGGGGGATGTTCTCGCGCCCGGTGATGGTGGGACGGAAGACCAGCCGGGCGATCGGCGCCATGATGCCGTAGCCGAGGAAATAGACGAATCCGGGCCGTTTCGTGGCTTCCGGTTCATCGGCGACCGGTTCGACGTGAGGCTTGTCCTGGGGTTCGTCGTGAGCTTCGTCCTTGGCACCGGTCATCCGACGACCCTACCGCCACGGTGCCGCCCGCCACGAAAGGACGGCGTCGCGCGCCCCGGCCGGGGGCCCGGGGCTCTGGGCGGACCGGGCTCCCGGACGTAACATGGAAAGGTGCGCAGACGAGTAGTTATTCTCGGGTCCACCGGCTCGATCGGAACCCAGGCCCTCGACGTGATCAAGCGGAATCCCAGCTGGTTCGAGGTGGTCGGGCTGTCCGCGGGCACCAATCGCACCATGCTCGACGAGCAGGCGGCCGAGTTCGAGGTCGAGCACACGGCGCTCGGCGCCGACGAGGCCGAACAGCTGGTGCGCGATGTGGAGGCCGACGTCGTGCTCAACGGCATCACCGGTTCGGTGGGTCTCGGGCCGACCCTCGCCGCGCTGCGGGCCGGGCGAACCCTCGCGCTGGCCAACAAGGAATCGTTGATCGTCGGCGGAGACCTGGTGAAGTCCCTGGCGGCGCCGGGGCAGATCGTGCCCGTCGACTCCGAGCACTCCGCCATCGCCCAGGCACTGCGCTCCGGCACTGCCCGTGAGGTGCGGCGCCTGGTGCTGACGGCATCCGGGGGGCCGTTTCGCGGTCGCAGCCGGGGTCAGCTGGCGGGTGTCACCCCGGCGGAGGCACTCGCCCACCCCACCTGGGACATGGGCCCGGTGGTCACCACGAACTCCGCGACGCTCGTCAACAAGGGCCTCGAGGTGATCGAGGCGCATCTGCTCTTCGACGTCGGGTACGAGCACATCGACGTGGTCGTGCACCCGCAGTCGGTGGTGCATTCCATGGTCGAGTTCATCGACGGGTCCACGATCGCCCAGGCCTCACCGCCCGACATGCGCCTGCCCATCTCCCTGGGCTTGTTCTGGCCG
This sequence comes from Cryobacterium sp. TMT2-10, assembly GCF_004403075.1. NCBI lineage: Bacteria > Bacillati > Actinomycetota > Actinomycetes > Micrococcales > Microbacteriaceae > Cryobacterium > Cryobacterium sp. TMT2-10. Next base: position 35,551 of record NZ_SOGW01000030.1, read on the forward strand.
AACCGCGTCTCTGCGGTCGGCGTGCCGATCGACTGGACCACCCCGCACAGCTGGACCTTCGAACCCCTCGACACCGCGGCCTTCCCGGCGGTCGACCTGGCCAAACAGGTGGGGCGTGCGGGATCGACCTACCCGGCCGTGTTCAACGCGGCCAACGAGCAGGCGGTCGCGGCGTTCCATGCGGGCGCCATCGGCTTCCTCGGCATCGTCGACACCATCCAGCGGGTCGTCGAGGCGCACGAGCAGGACGGCCCGCTCACCCGCGAGTCGCTCGCCGCGGCCGAGGTCTGGGCGCGGGCCGCGGCCGACGCGCTCATCGCCGGCTGACGGCGAGCCCGGCCGCAGGCACGCTCACTGCGACACGGTGACGGATGCCGCGGCTCAGGTCGCGGCGCCGGGCCGCCGGTAGCTCTCCGCGGTCGTGCGAAGTGCCTGCGCCCACGGGGTCGCGGAGACGCCCAGTTCGCGCTCGGTCTCGGTGGAATCGATCAGATAGGGCACCAGGAACTGGTAGCTCGAGGCCCAGATCTCGCGCATCATCGGGTTCATCGCACCGAGGGAGCGCAGCAGCAACTGGGGGTAGCCGCGCACCCGGCCCCGACTGCCGTAGCGGCGGTTCAGCTGGTCGGCGATCTCGGAGCGGCTGATCGCGGCGCTCGGCACATGCCAGAGCCGGCCCCAGTCGCCCGCACGGTCGGACGCGGCCACCAGGGTGGTCACGATGTCCGGCAGGTAGCTCCAGCTGTGCACCAGGCCTGGCAGGCCGACGACCCTCGCCGTTTTCGAGCCCAGGATCGCCGTGAAGAACCGGTCTCCGAGATGGGCCGTGCCGACGACATCCGGGCCGAAGTAGTCGCTCGCGCGCACCTCGACGGCCTTGATCTCGCCTCGTTCGTGGGCTTCGCGTACGAGCCGCCAGCCCTCACGGCGCACCACACCCTTCGTCTCGGTCGTGGTCTCGGGGGAATGCTCGGTCATCGGCCCGTCGGGCAGGCCGTACGGGTAGAGGTTGCCCATCACGACCAGGGCAGCCCCGGACGCCGTCGCCGCCTTGATCGCCGCATCTATCACCGGCGGCCACTGGCTGGGCCAGTCGGTGTAGCGGGGATTGGTGCAGAGGAAGATGGTCGAGGCCCCCGCGGCGGCCCGGCTGAAGGCCGTGGGATCACCGGCATTGAGCACGACCGACTCGGCTCCGGCGGCCGCTGCCCCCGACCGGGTGGCGATGGAGACCTGGTCCCCGCGCGCGGCAAGCCGTTCGGCGAGCGGGCGGCCGATCATACCGGCGCCGACTACGAGCTGCTGGGGCATGGGACCTCCTGGATTCGCCGCCGACGCTAGTCGTCGCAGTTGTCGTCCTTCTTCTTACACGTGTCTTTCCCGTTGTCCTTCCCCGTGTCCTGTCCGGGGTCGGCGGTGGCGGCCGGCGCGGGAGCCACGGTCGGCTCCGGCTTGCTGGCGATGATCGCCGCATCGAGGTCGGCCGAGACGACGTTGAGGGCGGATTGCACCTGCGCCGAACGCTCGGCGGTGACCTGGCCGGCCGCGGCTGCGGTCAGCAGGTCGGCCTGCACCGCGACGAGTGCGGATTTGGCGCCTTCGAAGTCACCGGCTGCGGCGTCGGTGCTCACTTCCTGCACGCCGGACTGCAGCTTTCCGGCGATTGCCGGGTCCAGCGCCGGGGGCGTGTTCGAGCATCCGGTCAGGGTGGCGGCGACCAGGAACACCGTGGCCAGGGCGAGGGTCAAGCGGGGGCCGTGCGTCATGGCGTCAGGCTTTCCTGGAGCTGCTGGAGGTGGGTGCCGAGTGGCCCGTCGACGGCCGGGTAGCTGGCCGGTGGCGCGCTGGGTTCGGCCGCACGGGGGGAGAAGACCACGACGGCGAGCAGGATGGCCGCGGCTGCCACGACGACCCCGATCACCAGTCTGCGCCTGCTGCGGGGCAGGGCGGGGGAGGGTGCGTCACCGCGGGGGTGCGCTGCGGTGAGGAACTCGGTGGGCTCATCCCGGCCCGGGGCCGGCATGACCTTCGTGGCGGCGAAGACCAGAGTCGGGTCGGGAGCCTCGGCCGCGAACACCCTGGTCGGATCGAGGCGTTCCGTGCTCTCGAGGCGTTCCGTGCTCTCGAGGCGTTCCGTGGCGCCGAGGAGCTCGGTGGGGTCGTTGGCGCCTTCGGCCGCGAGGACCATGGTGGGGTCGAGCGTCTCCGGCGTCGGCAGAATTTCCGTGGCGGCCGTGATTCCGTTGGCCCCCATGACCTCGGTGAGGGCCGTCGCATCCGTCTGGGCCTCTGCGGTGGCCAGGCGGCGCAACTGCACGGCCGCGTCCTCCGAGCTCAGCCGGTCGGCGGGCTCCCGGCTCGTCATTCCGCCCAGGACCTCGGCCCAGGCCAGGCCCAGCTCGGCCGGGATTTCGGGCTGGCGCTGCAGCCGGGCCATCGCCGATTCGATCGCGGTTCCGGTGAAGGCGCGCTCACCGGTCAGGCATTCGAGCAGCACGAGGCCCAGCGAGTAGACGTCGCTGGGCGGCCCGATCGTCGTTCCGAGCGCCTGCTCGGGGCTGAGGTAGCCGGCGGTACCCAGCAGCGACCCGGTCGCCGTGAGCCGGGTCGCGTCGAAGAGGCGGGCGATGCCGAAGTCGGCGAGTTTGGCGTGCATGGCCCGGCCGGGGAACCCCGAGGGCGCCAGCAGCACGTTCGCCGGTTTGATGTCACGGTGGATGATTCCGCGCGCATGCACGTAGTGCAGCGCCTCGGCCAGGTCGGCGCCCATCGCGGCGACCTCGTCCGGGTGCAGGGGCCCGGAGGCGATCCGGCTGCGCAGATCGGTGCCGTCGACGAGTTCCATCACGATGAACGTGCGTGAGACGCCGTCGATCACGGCCGTGCCGGCATCGAAGAGGGTCACCAGCGCGAAGTGGTTGAGGCTCGCGAGCACGGTGACCTCGCCGCTCTGGCGTTCGGGACCGGCGTCGTCGGCCGCGTCCAGCCGGAACAGCTTCACGGCCACGGTGCGTCCCAAGTACAGGTCGGTGGCGCGGTAGACGGCCGCCATCCCCCCGGTGCCGAGGAGGGCGTCGATGCGAAAGCGGTCGGCCAGGCTGACGCCAATGGGACCGACGGTGTGTTGCGTGGACAGAGGGGACCTCCCGGTGGATCCGCGCAGTGAGAGGGATCCGTTGGGTCAAGCAAACCACACCTCTCAGGGGGAACGGCCAGCGCCCTCGCAGGATGGTGTGGGTAATCTACGACTGTGGAAACCGTGCTGCTGTACATATTGGGCGTCGTCGTCGTCGTGATCGGCCTTGCCCTGTCCATCGGCCTGCACGAGATCGGCCACCTGCTCCCGGCCAAAGCCTTCGGGGTCAAGGTCACCCAATACATGATCGGCTTCGGTCCCACGCTCTGGTCCCGCCGCAAGGGCGAGACCGAATACGGGGTGAAAGCCGTGCCGCTCGGCGGGTACATAGCGATGATCGGCATGTTCCCGCCGGCCAAAAAGGGCGGCAAGGTGCAGGCATCCAGCACCGGCTTCTTCAAACAGCTGGTCCAGGAGGGCGCGCCCGAGAAGAAGCAGAGCGCCCTGTCGACCATGGTCGACGATGCCCGCCAGTCCAGCGCCGATACCATCGGCGAGGGCGAGGACCACCGCGCGTTCTACCGCCTGCCCGTCTTCAAACGCGTCATCATCATGCTCGGCGGCCCCACGATGAACCTGCTGATCGCGGTCGTGCTGTTCGCGATCCTGCTCATGGGCTTCGGCACGGCGCAGGCGAGCACCACCGTCGGCAGCGTGTCCCAGTGCGTGCTGCCGGCCACGAGCACCCGCCAGGCCTGCGAACCGACCGACGAGAAGGCCCCCGGCGCCGCGGCCGGCCTCCAGCCCGGCGACCGGCTCGTCAGCATCGACGGCGCCGCCATCACGAGCTGGGACCAGTCGACCGCGATCATCCGTGAGTCGCCCGGCACCCCCCTCACCGTCATCGTCGAGCGAGACGGTTCCCCGCTGAACCTCACCATCACCCCGAAACTCACCGAGCGGTACGTGACGGATGCCGCCGGCAAGGTCGAGAAGGATTCCGCCGGCAAGGCGGTCACCCAGGAGGTCGGCTTCGTCGGGATCGGCCCCGCCGGCGAACTCGTGCAGCAGCCGGCGACCGCCGTGCTGCCGGCGGTGGGCGACAACATCGGCGCCGTCGTGCACATGATCGCCAACCTGCCCCAGCGCATGGTCGATATCGCAAACGCCGCCTTCGGACCGGGGGAGCGCGACCCCAACGGCCCGATCAGCGTGGTCGGCGTCGGCCGCGTCGCCGGCGAGATCGCCAGCATCGACACGATCCCGGTGGCCAGCAAGATCGCCAGCCTGCTGGGTCTTCTGGCCTCCCTCAACGTGGCCCTGTTCGTGTTCAACCTGATCCCGCTGATGCCGCTGGACGGTGGGCACGTGGCCGGCGCGCTCTGGGAGGGCCTGCGTCGCTGGGTCGCCCGGCTGTTCAAGCGCCCCGACCCGGGCCCCGTCGACACTGCCCGGCTGATGCCGCTGACGTTCGCGGTCGTGATCGTGCTCGGCGGCATGAGCCTGCTCCTCATCTACGCCGACATCGTCAAGCCCATCAACCTCTTCGGCTGACCCGCCTGACCCGCTCGCTCCGAGGTGCGGTGAACCAATTCGACGGAGATTTTGCCCTAAAAGCGGTATTTCGGCGTTTTCGGGCCGTTTCGGGCAATATCTCCGTCGAATTGGTTAGGGGCGCGGGGGCGCAGAGAGCAGGGCGCGAGCAGCGGGCCGCAGGGCCCCGGACGCTATAGCGGCCTACTCCCGGCGGAGTACGCCGGCCGGGCCCGTCGGCGGACGAAGCAGGGGCGCTCCGGAACTACGATCGGAAGATGCAGCACTGGGATTCCGACGCTCCGTGGTACGACGACGATCGGGGTCGCGCCGGCGGCGACGAAACCCGGGTTCCGATCATCGGCAGGGTGTGGATCCCTGTCGTCATCTCCTTCCTGGTGCAGGTGCCCACGGTCGCCATCCTCGCTCTCCGCGGGTCGGCGTCAGAGCCCGGACACCCCGGGCGGCGTTTCCCCGGCGCGGAGCCCCACCTCCCGGACGACTGGTTCCTTGCCGTGGGCCTCGCGCTGATCGGCCCACTGGCCCTGATCGGCGCCCGCCGTTTTCCCGGCCCGGTCGCGGCCGTCGCCGCCGCGGCCGGAGGAGCGCTGGTGTTGGTGCGTCCTGACATCGGGCTGCCCTACGTGGCGCTGGCCTTCGCGGTCGTGCTCGGCATCCTTCGCGGCGCCCGGGTCTGGGTGTACTCCTCGGTCGCCGCCGTCTGGGTGGCCACCATCGGGCTCGCCGGGATTCTCGATTTCCCGCTGCAGCCGGCCCGGATCGCGTTCACGACGCTCGTGCTGGCCGCGCTGATGGGATTGGGTGAGTGGCTGCGCTCCCGCCGCGACCGGATCAGCACCCTGCGCCGCACCGCGGTCGCGCGGCGGCAAACGGCCGAGCAGCGCGAGCGGGTTCGGATCGCCCGGGAACTGCACGACGTGCTCGCGCACTCGCTCTCCCAGATCAACGTGCAGGCCGGGGTCGCCCTGCACCTGCTCGACAGCCAGCCGGACCGGGCCGCCGAGTCGCTGGCCAGCATCAAGGCCACGAGCAAGAACGCCCTCGACGAGGTGCGCACGGTGCTCGGCATCCTTCGGTCCGACGTCTCGGAGGAGAACTCCGCGCCCCTTGCTCCCGAACCGGACCTCGACCGGTTGCCCGCGCTGATCGAGTCCTTCCGCAACCAGGGGATGCGCGTGGAGCTGGCCGGCGAGCTCGGCCCCGTCGCCGAGGCGGCCGGCGCGGCCACCCAGCTGGCCCTGTACCGGATCTGCCAGGAGGCGCTCACAAATGTGTTGCGGCACGCGCCGACGCGCTCCGCGGCCGTGCGCCTGGCCGTGGACGGCGGCGACGCCGTGCTGACGGTGACGGATGGCGACGGCCTCGGGCAGGCCGACGCCCCGATCACCCCCGGCGGCGGCCTGCTCGGAATGCGCGAGCGCGCCGAACTGCTCGGCGGCACCCTGCGGGTCTCGCCCTCGGGCGATGGGTTCGAGGTCGAGGCGCGCCTGCCGCTGGGGAGGACCCGGTGATCCGGGTCGTCATCGCCGACGACCAGCAGTTGATCCGGGCGGGATTCCGGGCCCTGCTCGAGTCCGAACCCGACCTCGAGGTGGTGGCCGAGGCGGCGACCGGTCCCGAGGCGGTCGAGCAGGTCACCCGGCACCGGCCCGACGTGGTGCTGATGGACATCCGGATGCCCGGCGGTGACGGCCTGTGGGCCACCGAACGCATCACCGAGAACCCTGCTCTCGCCGCCACGCACATCGTGATCGTCACCACCTTCGAGCTGGACGAGTACGTGGCCCAGGCCATCCGCGCCGGGGCCAGCGGCTTCCTGGTCAAGGACACCGAGCCGACCGAGCTGATCCGCGCTGTGCGTGTCGCCGCGGCCGGGGACGCGCTGCTCTCGCCCGGCGTGACCCGCCGGCTGCTGGAACGCCTGGGGCCGGACCTCCGCGACCCGCACGACGAGACGCTGCTCGCGAGGCTGACCGGTCGCGAACGAGAGGTGCTCGGGCTGGTCGGCCGCGGCCTGACCAACACCGAGATCGGGCCGCGGCTCTTCCTCAGCCCGCTCACCGCGAAGACGCACGTGTCGCGCATCATGAGCAAACTCGCGGCCCGCGACCGGGTGCAGCTCGTGATCATCGCGTACGAGGCGGGGCTGGTGGGCTCGGGTCAGTAGGCGGTTCCGGCGGGCCGGTCAACGGATGCGCACATCCCCGGGTGGACGCGAAGTGCCTCCGCCCGGCGGATTCGCGTCAGCCCGGCCACGGCGACACTGGGGTATCGGTCTCGTCGGACTCCCGGCGGACCGCCACCGAATCGCCACAGAACCGAATCGCCACAGAATGGACTCCTCATGCTCTCCACTGCAGTGCTCACCGCGCTTGCCGCCCAGCCCGGCTACGGCGGGGGTCCCGGCCACGGCGGCGGGATGATCTGGTTGCTCGTCCTGCTTCCGCTGTTCGGGCTCCTCCTGCTGGGGCTCCTGTTCGCCCTGTTCGGACGTCGCTGGCGCCGGGGAATGGCCAGCCCCGCCGGTTCCGGCTACGGCGCCCGTCCTGGCTGGCCGGTCGCCGGCGACACCAGCAGCGCCGAGAAGACCCTGGACGCGCAGGCCCGCCGACCGGCAGAAGGGGCGCTAGCGGGACAGCAGCAGCGCGTCGCCCTGGCCGCCGCCGCCACAGAGCGCGACGGCCGCCTTGCCGCTGCCGCGACGGGCGAGTTCGAGTGCCGCGTGCAGGGCCAGCCGGCCCCCGGACGCCCCGATCGGGTGGCCGATCGCGATGGCGCCGCCGTGGATGTTGACGCGGTCGGCTGAGATACCGAGCTCCCGGGTGGACTCGAGCGCCACCGCGGCGAATGCCTCGTTGATCTCGACCAGGTCGAGGTCCCCGGCCGCCCAGCCCTGCCGGTCGAGTGCGTGCATGATCGCATTCGCGGGCTGCGAGTGCAGCGAGTTGTCCGGCCCGGCGACCTGACCGGATGCCTCCACGACGGCCAGCCAGCTCAGCCCGTGGTCCTCAGCCCAGCGGCGGCTGCTCAGCACCACGGCGCTCGCCCCGTCACTGAGCGGCGACGAGTTGCCGGCGGTGACGGTGCCGTCCGCGGCGAAGGCCGGGCGCAGGCGCCCCAGCGACTCCGGAGTGCTGTTGCCCCGCACGCCCTCGTCGGTGGAGACCAGAAGCGGCTCACCCTTGCGCTGCGGAACGCTGATCGGCGTGATCTCGCCGTCGAGCAGGCCGGCCTCGGCGGCCGCGGCTGCGCGTTGGTGTGAGGCGGCCGCGATGGCGTCCTGGTCGGCGCGCCCGATGCCGAGGGTGGTGTTGACGTGTTCGGTGGAGAGCCCCATCGACAAACCGTCGAAGGCATCCGTGAGCCCGTCGTGCGCGGCGTGGTCCAGCACGGTGACGCTGCCGAACGGCCAGCCCTGGCGCGAGCCGGGCAGCAGGTGCGGGGCCCGAGACATGGATTCCTGCCCGCCGGCCACGACGACATCCGCTTCGTTCAGACGGATGAGCCGGGCCGCGTCGATGATCGCCGCCAGCCCGGAGAGGCAGACCTTGTTCACCGTCATCGCCGGCACGTTCCAGGGGATGCCGGCACCGATGGAACTCTGCCTGGCCGGGTTCTGGCCGCAGCCAGCCTGGAGCACCTGGCCCATCAGTACGGCGTCGACCTCGTCGGCGGCCACGCCGGCGCGCGCGAGGGCTCCGACGATGGCGGCGGTCCCCAGCTGCACGGCGGTCAGGGCGGACAGCTGGCCGTTGACGCGGCCCTGGGGCGTGCGCGAGCCCGCGAGGATGACCACTTCGATGTCGCTCATGATGACTCCTTTGTCTTCGTGTTCTCTGATCGTGTTCCGGCTTGCCGCCGGCCTGGTGTTCGTCGTCTCTCCTGACAGTATCGCCGACGTTCGGGCGAGAGGCGGGACCCGGCCGGGACATGGCGCGGGCACGGACGACGCTGGTCAGAGGGGAGAAATCCTCAGCCCCGGAAAGAACCAGCCGGCTCATCTAGAATGTTGCCGTGGCTGCAATCAACCTGGGAATGCCCAAAGTACCTGAAGTACTCGCTCCGCGTCGCAAGTCGCGTCAGATCAAGGTCGGCAAGGTGCTCGTCGGCGGTGACGCCCGCGTCAGCGTGCAGTCGATGACGACGACGCCGACGACCGACATCAACGGCACCCTCCAGCAGATCGCCGAATTGACGGCATCAGGATGCGACATCGTGCGCGTCGCGGTGCCGAGCCGGGACGATGCCGAGGCCCTGCCGATCATCGCCAAGAAGAGCCAGATCCCGGTGATCGCCGACATTCATTTCCAGCCGAGCTACGTGTTCGCGGCGATCGACGCCGGCTGCGCCGCCGTGCGGGTCAACCCCGGCAACATCCGCAAGTTCGACGACCAGGTGGGCAAGATCGCCGCCGCGGCCAAAGCCGCCGGCGTTTCCCTCCGGATCGGCGTCAACGCGGGCTCGCTCGAGCCGAGCCTGCTGCAGAAGTACGGCAAGGCCACCCCGGAGGCTCTCGTCGAGAGCGCGGTCTGGGAAGCGAGCCTGTTCGAGGAGCACGACTTCCACGACTTCAAGATCTCCGTCAAGCACAACGACCCGGTGATCATGGTCAAGGCCTACCGACTGCTCGCGGAACGCGGCGACTGGCCCCTGCACCTCGGCGTCACCGAGGCCGGACCGTCGTTCCAGGGCACCATCAAGAGCGCCACGGCGTTCGGGATCCTGCTCGGAGAGGGCATCGGAGACACCATCCGGGTGTCGCTGAGCGCGCCTCCGGCCGAGGAGATCAAGGTGGGCCTGCAGATCCTGCAGTCACTGAACCTGCGTGAGCGCAAGCTTGAGATCGTGTCCTGCCCGAGCTGCGGCCGCGCCCAGGTCGACGTGTACAAGCTTGCCAACGACGTCACCGATGGTCTGGAGGGCATGACCGTGCCCCTGCGCGTCGCGGTGATGGGCTGTGTCGTGAACGGACCGGGCGAGGCTCGGGACGCCGACCTCGGTGTCGCGTCCGGCAACGGCAAGGGCCAGATCTTCGTGCGCGGCGAGGTCATCAAGACCGTGCCGGAGTCCGAGATCGTGGCGACCCTGATCGAGGAGGCCAATCGGATGGCCGCCGAGATGCCGCCGAGCGAGGACTCCCTCGGCGCTCCGGTCGTGACGGTCGGCGCCAACTAGCCGAGCTCATCAGCGCAGCACCGTGCCGGCGGCGAACCAATTCGACGGAGATTTTGCGGTAAAACTGCTGTTTCGCAGGGTTCAGGGCCGATTTCGGCAGAATCTCCGTCGAATTCGTTCGGGACGGAACTGCTGCAGGGACGCTGGCTCAGTCGTCACCGGGTCCACCACGGGCATCCGTCGCCCTCGATGTTTGGATCCGCCCGCCGGCCCGATGCCGGCCAGTCAGCCAGCCCGCCCGCCGCCCGTCGGTCGGGCCGGCCAGCGCGCCGTAAAGTAGGTGCGTGCCTATTCGTATGTCCAACTACTTCCTCCGTACCCTCCGCGAAGACCCGTCGGATGCCGAGGTCGCCAGCCACCGCCTGCTCGTGCGTGCCGGTTACATCCGCCGTCAGGCCCCGGGAATCTTCGCATGGCTGCCGATCGGCCTGCGCGTCAAGGCGAAGATCGAGACGATCGTGCGCGAGGAGATGGCCGCCGCCGGCGCCTTCGAGGTGCATTTCCCGGCTCTGCTGCCGCGCGAGCCCTACGAGATCACGGGCCGCTGGGACGAGTACGGCGACGGCCTGTTCCGGCTCCAGGATCGCAAGGGCAGCGACATGCTCCTCGCGCCCACCCACGAAGAGGTCTTCACCCTGCTCGTGAAAGACCTGTACAGCTCCTACAAGGACCTGCCCCTGTCGATCTTCCAGATCCAGGACAAGTACCGCGACGAGGCCCGGTCCCGCGGCGGTCTGCTGCGCGGGCGCGAATTCACCATGAAGGATGCCTATTCCTTCGACTACACGGATGCCGGCCTCGACGCCAGCTACCAGGCCCAGCGCGACGCCTACGAGCGCATCTTCACCCGGCTGGGCCTTGAGTACGTCATCGTGCAGGCGGACGCCGGCGCGATGGGAGGCTCCAAGAGCGAGGAATTCCTGCACCCGACGCCGGTCGGCGAGGACACCTTCGTGCGTTCCGCCGGCGGCTACGCGGCCAACATCGAGGCGTTCAAGACGGTCGTTCCGCCCGCCATCGACTGGGCCGGCTTCCCGACCGCCGAGGTGTTCGACACCCCGGACACCCCCACCATCCAGACCCTGGTCGACCGCGCCAATGATGATCACCCCCGTCCCGACGGCCGCGCCTGGACCGGCGCGGACACCCTCAAGAACGTCGTCCTCGCGCTGATTCAGCCCGACGGCTGCCGTGAGCTCCTCGTGATCGGTCTCCCCGGAGACCGTGAGGTGGACCTCAAGCGCGTCGAGGTCGCCGTCGCCCCCGCCGAGGTGGAGGCCGCGAACGAAACCGACTTCGCCAAGTTCCCCGGGCTGGTCAAGGGCTACATCGGACCCTGGTCCGCGAACGGGGCGGTGCTCGGCGAGAAGTCGGCCACCGGTATCCGTTTCGTGGTCGACCCCCGCGTCGTCGAGGGCACCGAGTGGATCACCGGCGCCAACGAGGCCGGGCGCCACGTCTTCGGGCTCGTCGCCGGACGGGACTTCGCCGTCGACGGCACGATCGAGGCCGCAGAGGTGCGCGCCGGAGACCCCGCACCCGACGGCTCCGGCCCGGTGGAACTCGCCCGCGGCATGGAGATCGGGCACGTCTTCCAGCTCGGCCGCAAGTACGCGGAGGCGCTCGGACTCAAGGTTCTGGACGAGAACGGCAAGCTGGTCACGGTCACGATGGGCTCCTACGGCATCGGCGTCACCCGCATTCTCGCGACCATCGCCGAGCTGAACAACGATCCCAAGGGCCTGATCTGGCCCGCGACCGTGGCGCCCTTCGACGTTCACGTGATCGCCACCGGCCGGGACGAGGTCGTCTTCGAGACCTCGCAGACCGTCGTCGCTGCGATCGAGGCCACCGGCCGTGAGGTTCTCTACGACGATCGCCGCAAGGTGTCGCCCGGGGTCAAGTTCGGCGACGCCGAGCTGATCGGCATCCCGCAGATCGTCATCGTCGGCCGCGGGGCAGCCGACGGCATCGTCGAACTCTGGGACCGCCGCACGGGGGACCGCACCCAGGTGGCCGTCGACGACGTCACCGCCAGCTTCAGCTGAGGCGCTGCAGCCTCTCACGCTAACGAATTCGACGGAGATTTTGGCCGCATTGGCCTAAAACGCCCTGGAAAACCGCAATTAGCGGTGAATCTCCGTCGAATTGGTTCACGGCCGGCCTCTTTCCCGGACGGTGATGTCCGTCGTTCGAGGTGCGTTGTCGTTCGATGTGCGTCAGAGGCGGGCGAGCCGGGACCGGGCGAAGCAGTACAAGCCGTAGGCGATCAGGCCCGCGCCGACCACCACCAGGATCGCGACCCCGAACGGCAGGGCGACGAGTGCCTTCAGCGCGCCGTCCATGCCGGTGGCCTTGTCGGGGTTGTGCGTGAACGCCGCGACCGCGAAGAGGACGCCGACGGTGCCGAGCGCGATGCCCTCAGCGCTGTAGCCCACGGTGCCGAGTGCCACCACCGCCGTGCCGGCCGCCCCGCGGGGCACCGTGATGCTCTCGGTGAACTTGTGGCTGGCGCCGCGCACGACGAAGACGGCCCCGATGCCGAGCACGACCAGACCGCCGATGAACAGCAGGATGACCCCGCCCGGGAGCCCGAGCAGGGTCGCCGTGGAATCCCGGGCGGTTTCGGACGAACTCGCCGAGGCGCCGCGCGCGAACGTGAGCGCCGTGGCCGCGATCAGGAGGAAGACGGCGCCCTTGCCGATCAGGACGGCGCGTTTGGCCCACTTGCGCTTGGGGTCGCGCGCGGGTTCGACGAAGGCCTGAACCAGATACCAGAGACCGAGCGCGGCCAGGCCGATCACCACCGTCCACAGCAGGAACACGCCGCCCGGGGTGCGTGCGAGCTGACCGAGCGCGCCCGACTGGTCTGCCGAACCGCCGCCCGCGCCCGCGCCGGTCGCCACGCTGATCGCGATCGAGCCGATCATCACGTGCAGCAGGCCGTTCACCGCGTAGCCGGCGCGGGCCAGCAGCTGGAACGTTCGGCTGCCTTCGACGGTTCGGGCTGCATCCTGGGCATTGTCAGAAACGGATTCGGGTGTCATCCGGCCAGCGTAGCGTCGAGTCTATTGCCGGGGCAGGGTCAGTTTCCGTGCCTGGCGTCCCCGGTCCGGGTGACGGGGACCCGAGGAGTCGGGTACCGTATAGGAGAGCCCGCTGCGCAGTTTCGCGGCGGCAAGATCTGAATAGAGGAGGCCGGCCATGGACATCGACCTCAGCGTGTTGCGGCAGATGGAGCGCGAGAAAGAGATTCCCTTCGAGGAACTCGTGCAGATTATTGAGCAAGCAATTCTGACGGCCTATCAGAAGCACACCCACCAGGGTGACGCTCCGAAGCAGGCCGTCGAGGAAGAGCCGGAAGCGCGCGTCGTACTCGACCGCAAGACCGGCCACGTCGACATTTTTGTGCCCGAAAACGATGAAGAGGGCAACGTCGTCGGCGAAGCCGTCGACAACCCCACCGACTTCGGCCGCATCGCGGCCTTCGCGGCCAAGCAGGTCATCAACCAGCGTCTGCGCGATCTGGCCGACGACGCCGTGCTCGGCGAGTTCAAGGGCCGTGAGGGCGAGATCGTCGCCGGGATCATCCAGCAGGGACCGAACCCGCGCATGATCCACGTCGACCTGGGCACGATCGAAGCGATCCTGCCGCCCGAGGAGCAGGTGCCGAGCGAGAGCTACGTGCACGGGCAGCGCATCCGCGTCTACGTCACGGCCGTCGGCAAGGGTCTGAAGGGCCCGCAGATCACCGTGTCGCGCACACACCCGTCCCTGGTGCGGCGCCTGTTCGCCCTCGAGGTCCCGGAGATCGCCAGCGGCGTCGTCGAGATCGTGTCGCTGGCCCGCGAAGCAGGCCACCGCACCAAGATGGCCGTTCGCGCCACCGAGCCCGGCGTCAACGCCAAGGGCGCCTGCATCGGCGAACTCGGCCAGCGCGTGCGAGCCGTCACCGTGGAGCTCAACAACGAGAAGATCGACATCGTCGACTACTCGCCCGACCTCGCCACTTTCGTGGCCAGCGCGCTGTCGCCCGCGAAGGTGACCAGCGCCTATGTGATCGATGAGTCCATCAAGGCCGTCCGCGCCCTCGTGCCCGACTACCAGCTGTCGCTGGCGATCGGCAAGGAAGGCCAGAATGCGCGCCTCGCGGCGAAGCTTACGGGTGCCAAAATCGACATCCAGCCGGACAGCATTCTGGAGGATGCCGAATAGGGGGTACGATGGAACCCGTTAGAACGTGCATTGGATGCCGTTCGCGCGCTCCGCAGTCCTCATTATTGAGGGTTGTAGCCCGAGAATCGGAACTCGTGGTGGATGAAACCGCCACTCTGTCTGGGCGAGGCGCGTGGCTGCATCCCACTACCGCGTGCTTCCAGGATGCACAGCGGCGACACGCTTTCGGGCGTGCCCTTCGCGTGACCAGTTCTTTGGACGCGAAACAACTAGAGAACAGGCTGAACAGGCTTATGGATAACTAATGAGCGGCTCGAAATGAGACCCGTCCGTTACTAACGGTCTGCCCCTTTCCGGGTGCAGGCCCGGAACAGGAGAATTGTGGCTGCAAAACCACGCGTACACGAGATCGCCAGCGAGCTCGGAGTCGACAGCAAGGTAGCCCTTGCCAAATTGAAGGAAATGGGCGAGTTCGTCAAGGGACCGTCCAGTAGTGTTGAACCCCCGGTAGCGCGCCGTCTGCGCGCCGCCCTCCAGGCCGAGTCCGGTGCGGCATCGAGCACGTCTGCGGCAGTTCCCGCCGGGGCGACCCCCGCCGCGGCAGCAGCACCGGCCAAGCCGGGTGCCGCCCGTCCGTCACCGGCCAAGCTCGCCGTCAAGCCGGGCGCACGTCCTGTCGCCGAGGTTCCCGCAGCGGTCCCCGCCGCGGACGCCCCGCCGATGCCGACGGCCCCGCTGACCGTTGCCGAGCGTCAGGCGCAGGCAGCCGAGAAGGCCGCAGCGGCTGAGAAGTCCGCCGCCGCCGAGAAGGCCGCTGCCGCAGCCGCCGAGCCGGCCGCCGCGACGGATGTTCCGGCCGCCAAGACCGAGGGCGCGGTGGCATCCGCTGCCAAGCCCGGTGGCTCCGTTCCGAAGCCGCCGGCTGCGCGTCCGGGCAACAACCCGTTCGCCAGCAACCAGGGCATGGGCAAGACCCCCAGCCCGCGTCCGGGCAACAACCCGTTCGCCAGTGCACAGGGCATGGGCCAGCGCCCGCCGTCCACGTCTTCCCCCAGCAACATTCCCCGCCCCGCTGCTCCGCGCCCCGGCGCGCCGCGTCCGGGCGGACCCGGCCAGGCTCCGCGCCCGACCGGTTTCGGTCAGCGCCCGGGTGCCTTCCAGCGTCCCGGTGGCGCTCCGGGCGGCGCCGGCGGCGCA
>NZ_SOGW01000126.1:0-53491 GCF_004403075.1 Cryobacterium sp. TMT2-10
CCGCAGACCCAACGAAGTCCACTATGGTTATCAACAGCCAGCCCTGGCAGCGTAGAAGAAAACACTAATTCCGCTGTCCGAAATCTCCGCGGCAGCTCAGATCGTTGAGAATGGGAACCACTCGGATCTGCGCGACTGTCCTCTCCGTGTTGGGAGCGTTGAACGTGCACCCCAGCACGACGGCCAAGCCGAGACCGAACACGAGCCTGGCTTCGCGAAACGACGCATGTTCTGACCTCTGTTCGAGTGAGGATTCATGGTGTGATCCCAGTTCCCGATGCTCTTTCGCAGGGCAACGATGCCGCCGAGAAAAAGCAGACCGGCGGATGCCCGAGCTGCGCGTTCGTTGACGACGGGAATGTCGATTCCATCGACCAGTTCGCCGATGACCGGCCGTTCCTCGCTGGTCATGAGGCTGTTCCCTGATGTTCGGTAAGCTCCTTCTGAGAACTGAGCTCCGTCAGGGCCTGGATTCCGCCCGCGCGGTAGGCTTCCCAGTCACGGTCCGGTCGGGTGACGGGTATCGGCTGGTTTGACCAGCGGATTTTCACGGCAGTGGCTGAGGCAACGATCCCGCCGGGATCGGTGTCGTCGGCAACCCGTCGCAACAGTTCGCC
This sequence comes from Cryobacterium sp. TMT2-10, assembly GCF_004403075.1. Lineage (NCBI taxonomy): Bacteria > Bacillati > Actinomycetota > Actinomycetes > Micrococcales > Microbacteriaceae > Cryobacterium > Cryobacterium sp. TMT2-10. The sequence continues at coordinate 618 of NZ_SOGW01000126.1, forward strand.
CAGAGCTGCCGCCTTTCCCTCAGCGAATTTTGCTGCGGGGTGCGAGCGGCCGTCCTTCGCAAGGGCACACGAAGACGTGTCGCCGAGCAGCGCCGACCACTCGTAGGCCGCCCGGATCCGGACGCGCACGATGGCCGCCCGGGACAGGGTTGTGGAACGGCCTGATGAATCAGGTCCGTCAGGAGCCATCTGCGCACGTGCAGCGATCGGACTGCGCAACTCCGTAGAGCGCGTCCTCGATGTGCTGGCCGCAGCCGTCCCACGTCGCCTTTTTGCAGTTTGAACACGTGATCTGGTAGCACATGGCAATTTCCTTTTCGTTTGATCTTGCTCGACGGAATCGAGAATAACATACCCCCTGGGGTATTTTGTTCGTCAGTTGCAGGGTATAACCGCGAGTCCGCGCCACGTGTTCCGCCTTCCCCTCCCGATCGAAGGCTCGATACGCCCGCCCCTAACGGACAAGGCGACTCTGGGCACGTTCTTCGATGCCCTCGGCTAGGAACGATCCGCCCTGATCGCGCATGTTTCCGCGGATGGGGCGGCCTGGACCGAGGCCCGCAAACAGCCCGTCAGAACGCAACCGCTCCGTCGATCGCCGACTGGATTCTGGCGAGGACCCGGCCCGGGCCGATGTCGCGATCGAAGACAGCGACAACGACACGCGACGACGCGGCGCGCTCATTCGGATCCGGGAAGAGCACAGGGCTGAACAGGCCGCACAGGCTGCGCAGCTGCGTGTCGAGTATTTCGGTCGCGGGGATCTCGGCGCGTTTGAGCCACGCCCGCAGCATGTCGTTGTGCACGGAAACGATTCCCGCCGCGAGCGCCGTGATCGCCCAGCCGCGTTCGGATGCGCCCGGGACGACCTCGCGGAGGTAGCTCGCGAAAGCCCGCTCATACCGATGGGAACTCACAAGCTCCCGGTCACGTAGAGTGGGATTGCGCTGCAGGAGCTCATGTCTGGTGAGCGACGCCTCCCGGCGGGAGAGGTGATGGTCCAGGACGATTCGTGCACCATGCCTCAGCGCCTCGAGTGGGTCGCCCGAGGCGGCGTCCAGATAGGCGGAGAGGCGCTCGAGCAGGTAGTCGTGATCGGCGAAGACCACGTCTTCCTTCGAACCGAAACGGCGGAAGAACGTGCTCCGGCTGATCTGGGCGGCGTCGGCGAGCTCTTCGACGGTCGTCGCCTCGTATCCCCTCGTCGAGAGAAGGGCGATCGCGACTGTGGTCGCATCGGACGGCCTCTGTCGTCTCATCGGGTCATCGACCATGACGTTGAAGCTATCACGCGTCCAGGCGGAGCCTGTCCGCGTACCGCGCGACGAGTTCTCCCTTCAGGACCTTGCCGCTGGAGTTCAGGGGGAACGCGTCGACGAACTCGACGAACCTCGGGAACTTGAAGGGCGCGATTCGTTCCTTGGCGTACTCGATGATTCCTTCGGGGGTCACGGTGCCACCGTGGACGCGGACGACGACCGCCGCGATCTCTTGGCCGCGAACCTCGTCGGGGACTCCGAAGACGGCGACTGCCGCGACCTCATGGTGCCGGGACAGCATCTCTTCGACCTCCCGCGGGTAGACGTTGTATCCGTTGCGGATGATCAGGTCCTTCTTTCGATCGAGGATCCGGATGTAGTCGTCCTGGTCCTTGACCCCGAGATCGCCGGTCCGGAACCAACCGTCGACGATTGCCGCTTCCGTCGCCTCCGGACGGTTGAGGTATCCCTTCATGAGGTTGTGGCCGCGGATGACGAGTTCCCCGAATTCGCCGCGCGGAAGCAGCTCGATCGTGTCTTCCACATCCGCGCGGGCGATCTCGACGTCGACGCCCCAGATCGGCGTTCCGATCGAGCCGGGCCGCGGCGCGACGCCAACGTGGTTGAAGGTCGCGACGGGGGACGTCTCGGTGAGTCCGTATCCTTCGTGGATCTCGACGCCGTAGACGTCGTTGAAGCGCTCCATGACGGCCAGCGGGATAGAGGCACCCCCTGAGACCGCATAGCGCAGCCGTCGTGGGCGCTCGTGGTTGCGAGTCGCCGCGTCGAGAAGGGCGATGTACATGGTCGGGACGCCGAAGAAGACGTCGACCTCGTGCTGATTGAGGAGGGTGAGTGCCGTGTCTCCGTCGAATTTCGGGACGAGGACGATGGTTGCGCCGATTCTCAGACCCGCATTCAGGACGCAGGTCTGCCCGAAAGTGTGGAAGAGGGGGAGGGTGCCGAGAATGGTGTCGCTGGATCGCAAATCGAAGGTTGAGATCAGAAGAGCGTTGACCTGTTCGATCAGCGAGAAGTGGCTGCCCTCCGCTCCCTTGGGGGTGCCGGTCGTCCCGCTCGTGTAGAGGATCGTCGCGGTGTCACCGGGGTCGGTCGGGGTGATGTCGTCGATGGGCGTCGCCTTCGCCGCGAGGTCTTCGAGCCGCGTCTGCGTCCCGTTGCCCTGAGCCTCTCCGACGGACAGCACGTGGACACCCGCCTGGACCGCGCCGCGAGAGCCCGCAGCGAGGAGCCCGGCATGGACGACGACGGTGTGAGTACCACTGTCCCTCAGCACATATTCGATCTCGTCGGCGCCGAGGAGCGCGTGGATCGGGATGACCGTCGCCCCGAGGGCGAGAATGGCGTAATAGGCGCGGGGGAAGTCGGCGACGTTAGGAATCAGGATGGCGACCCGGTCGCCCCTGCCGACACCGTGATCCCGGAGTCCTCCCGCATAGGCGCGAACCTGATCCCACAGTTGGGCGTAGCTCACCGTCTCGTCGCCGACGATCAGCGCCGTCTTGCCGCCCTGGCGGCGTGCGGACTCCGAGACGATCGTGGCGACGGACATTGTCGTGGGACGTGATGCGGTCGAGGACATGGCTGCAACTCCTTTGTTGTGTGTCATGGGGTTGAACTGGGCGCTGTGTGACACGGAGTGTCAACTCCGAGCACTAAGTTTCGGAGTCTTTGTGCCCCGTGTCAAGCCGGTCACTGGACCATTGCTCACGTCGGCGCGTCCGTTTGGGACGGAGTGTCTTGACATGGCACGCCATTTCATAGCAGGCTTGCACAATTCCTCGTGACTCTGCGCGGGGCGTGCCGATCGAGCACTGGAGCACGTAGCGCGGCACTTCTCCGACATCGAGGCACTGCACACCTACGAAGGCACCGAGACGGTCCAGGCTCTCATCATCGGTCGCGACATCACCGGGTTTTCCGCCTTCGCCTAGCCAGCGTCTCCCGCCACCTTCTCACCCCTTCTTCGCAAAGGAACAACCATGAGCGACCCCGCAACCACGCCCGTCCTGATCGGAGGCGCCCGAACCCCGTTCGCGCGTTTCAATGGCGCCTTCGCTTCCCTTCAATCCGCCGAGCTCGGCGCACATGCCATCCGGGCCGCGCTCGATCGAACGGGCGTCCCCGCTGCGGCGATCGACGCCGTCATCGTGGGCCAGGTGATCCAGGCCGGGGCGGGCCAGGGGCCCGCACGCCAGGCGAGTATCGGGGCGGGCCTCGGCTGGGACGTCCCGACCGTGACAGTCAACAAGCTGTGTCTGTCGGGCCTAACCGCGATCATCGACGCGGCCAGACTCATCCGCACCGGTGAGGCCCAGGTCGTCGTCGCCGGTGGCCAGGAATCCATGAGCAACGCGCCGCACCTGCTTCTCGGCTCCCGCCGGGCGGCTCCGCTCGGCGACCGCGCCCTCGTCGACTCCCTCAATCACGACGGCCTGGTCGACCCGTTCGATCGGTTGCTCATGGGGACGGCGACGGACCGGGGCAACGTGACGCGGGGGATCCCGAGGGAGCGCCAGGATGCTTTCGCGGCGCTTTCGCACTCGCGCGCTGCCGCGGCGCAGGACGCGGAGATCCTCGCCGAGGAGATAGTTCCCCTCTCGGTCCCGCAGCGTCGTGGTGGCCCTGTCCTCGTCGCGGCGGATGATGGGATCCGCCGCGACACGACGATCGAGACGCTCGCACGCCTGCGGCCCGCGTTCGCGGAGGGCGGCAACGTCACAGCGGGCAGTTCGTCGCAGCTCACCGACGGCGCCGCGATGGTCGTGGTCGCGAGCAAGGCGTGGGCCCTGGCCGCGGGGATTCCCTGGCTCGCCGAGATCGGCGCCGCCGGTCAGGTGGCGGGGCCGGACGGCTCGCTGCATTCCCAGCCCTCCCGAGCCATCGCCCAGGCCCTTCGGCGCCAATCCCTGGCCGTCGGTGACCTCGACGTCATCGAGATCAACGAGGCGTTCGCCTCCGTTGTGCTTCAATCGGCCGACGACCTCGGGGTGTCCCCGGAGGCGATCAACACGGAGGGCGGGGCGATCGCTCTCGGCCACCCCGTCGGCGCATCAGGCGCGCGCCTCGCGCTGCACACCGCACTCGCGCTGCGGCGCCGCGGCGGAGGACGCAGCGTTGCCGCGCTCTGCGGTGGCGGCGGGCAGGGCGAGGCGCTGATCCTGTTCTGCTGAGCCGCCAGAGCCGTCCGTGTGAACACCTTCTTTTGCGTGTCACGAACACCCCGAACAACATCTGGAGAAGCGCACGCCAGAGCTCTGGAAGGCCGTACACGCGATTCTCGCCGTAATGGGGGAGACTGTGGCCATGACGAGTGGAGAGTGACATGGGGACCGTGCAGCGGGGAATGCCGGAGGTCGACGCGATCGTGGTCGGCTCCGGTCCCAACGGCCTCGCCGCCGCGGTTACCCTTGCCCGGGCCGGACTCTCGGTGCGCGTCTACGAGAAGTCCGACAGCGTCGGTGGGGGCGCCGCCACCGCGGAGCTGACCCTGCCGGGCTTCCACCATGACGTCTGTTCGGCCGTGCACCCGCTTGCGCTGGCTTCGGAGTTCTTTCAGCGGTTCGGGCTCGCGGACCGGATCGAACTGGCCGTCCCGGAGGTCTCCTACGGGCATCCTCTGCCGGGCGGCAGCGCCGGCCTCGCCTACCGCAGCCTGTCCCGTACCGTCGCCGAGCTGGGCCGGGACGGCGCGGCCTGGAACCGGCTCTTCGCGCCTCTCGTAGCGCATTCCGGGCAGGTGGCGGAGTTCACCGGGGGGCAGCTTCTGCGTCTGCCGAAGCATCCGGCCACCGCACTGCGCTTCGGCGTGCGCTCCCTCGAGCAGGGCAGCCCGCTCTGGGACCTGCGCTTCTCGGGCGAAACCGCGCCCGCCCTCCTGACCGGCGTCAGTGCACACACGATGAGGGCACTGCCCAGTATCGCCACCGCCGGTGCCGGCCTCACTCTCGCCACGTATGCGCACGCCGGCGGCTGGCCGATCCCGGTCGGCGGCAGTGGGGCGATCGTGACCGCGCTGGTCGACGACCTGCTCGCTCACGGTGGCGAGATCGTCACGTCCACCGAGGTGCGTCGGCTGAGCGACCTGCCGCCAGCCCGCTTGGTGATGCTCGACCTCACACCTCGGGCGCTACTGCGGCTCGCCGAGGGCGAGCTGCCGGACGCTTACGCGCGACGGCTGCGCGCCTTCCGGTACGGCAACGGCGTCGCCAAGGTCGACTTCGCCCTGTCGGATCCGGTGCCCTGGCAGGCGGCCGGATTGCGGGCGGCGGCCACCGTACACGTGGGCGGCACTCGGGCGCAGATCCGGCGAGCCGAGAACACCGTCGCCCGCGGTCGGCACGCCGAGGATCCGTATGTGCTCGTGTCCCAGCCCAGCGTCATCGACCCCAGCCGCGCACCGGCCGGTCGGCACACCCTGTGGGCGTACACCCATGTTCCGCGCGGCTCCACCATCGACCAAACCGAAGCGACCGTGCGCCAGATCGAGCGATACGCCCCGGGTTTCCGGGACACCATCCTGGCCAGCGCCGGCCGCACCGCCACGCAGATGGAACAGCACAATCCCAACTACATCGGCGGTGATATCTCGGCCGGCGAGGTGAGTCTGACCCAACTCGTGCGCCGCCCGGTCCTCTCCCCGGACCCGTGGCGCACGCCCCTGAACGGCGTGTACCTCTGCTCGTCGTCCACGCCGCCTGGCCCCGGCGTGCACGGCCTGGCCGGCTGGCACGCGGCCCTGAGCGCCCTGCGACATGACCTCGGGGTGCGCACCGCCCCCGATCTCTCCCCATCCAACCGAAAAAGGTGACACCGTGGCCGTGAACTACCGCACCATGAGCTGCCCGCCCGAGAACGTCTTCGCCGTTCTGGCAGACGGATGGCTGTACCCGAGCTGGGTCGTCGGAGCCTCCCGCATGCGGGACGTCGACGCCACGTGGCCCAAAGAGGGAAGCGCCATCCATCACTCCGTCGGAGTCTGGCCCGCCCTGATTGACGACACCACATCTGCTCTGGAGTGGGACCCGCCCCGGCACGCGCTCTTCAAGGCCCGGGGCTGGCCGATCGGCGAGGCCCACGTGGCTCTGGACGTGAAGGCCCGAGGCGACGGATGCGTCGTGCGCCTCACCGAGGATGCCACCGCCGGCCCCGGCCGGTTTGTGCCCCTGTTCCTGCGCGACTCGGTCATCGGGGTGCGAAACGTGGAGACGCTGCGCCGACTCTCGTTCCTCGCAGAGGGCGGCGCCGGGCTCTCCTAGCCCGACGAATTCGACGTGCTCGCCGCGCTTTGTGGGCAACCTCTCAGCGCGGAACCGGCCGGATCGGTAGCGCAGCGGCGTAGCATCGAGGCATGATTCGTCTCGGAACAGGTCGTTGATCATGTCGCACAAATCCATCAAGTGGCTTCCCGCCGTCGTCGTTCCGGCCGTGATCGCCGTGGGCGTGATCGCTGTGCCGCTCCAGGCCGGCGCCGCCGTAGACCTGCCCGACAAGACGGCCCAGCAGGTGCTCCTGATGGTCAGCGACAGCACCGTTACGGCGTTCTCCGGAACCGTGGAGAAGACGGCGAACCTCAGTCTGCCCGCGATCGACCTCGGGGCCGAGATGTCCGGACAGGCGGGAAAGCAGGGCGCGTCCGGTTCCGGAGACGCGGCGAGCGGCGCCCTCTCCTCCGTGCTGGAGCTGCTCAGCGGCTCGCACACGGCCCGGGTCTACGTGGACGGAAGCGCCGCTGACGGAAGCGTTACTGACGGAAGCACTGACGGGCCCGCCAAGGTTCGCGTCCAGATCCAGGACCGCATGGCGGAGCGCAATATCGTCAGCAACGGCAGCGACGCCTGGCTCTACGACTCCGAGACCGACACCGCCGCTCACCTGGCCATTCCCGCCGGCGCCGCAGCGAGCATGAAAGACAAAATGGCCGCCCTCGACGCAGAGGCCCCGGCCGACGTGTCGACGCCGTCGCAGCTGGCGGACCGCTTTTTGAGTGAGATCGACCCGAGCACCGTGGTCACGGTCGGAACCGACGGCCGGGTCGCCGGTCGCACCGTCTACGAACTCGTACTCACGCCCAAGGCCACGGACACCCTGGTGGAGTCCGTCTCGATCTCGGTCGACTCCGAGACCGGAATGCCGCTTCAGGTCAGCGTGCGGGCCGCCGGCCAGAAGGACCCGGCCTTCCAGGTCGGTTTCAGCAGCGTGGACTACGGCGCTCCCTCCGCGGACCTGTTCGACTTCACCCCGCCGGCTGGCGCCACCGTCAAGGAACTGGCGCTGCCGCAGACGCCCGCCAACCACGCCGCGCCCGATGTTGCCGCGCCCGACACGGCCAGGCCCGAGGTCCCGACCGAGGGACTGCCCGTCGTGACCGGCACCGGCTGGGACGCCATCGTCGAGATTCCCGCGGCATCCGTTCCCCCCGAACTCGGCGACAACCCGCTGATGTCCGAAGTCGCCACCAAGGTTGACGGCGGGCGGCTGTTGTCCACCTCGCTGGTCAACGTGTTCCTGGCCGACGACGGCCGGTTCTTCGCCGGATCGGTCCCCGTGGACCAGCTCCAGGCCGCCGCAAGCGCCCAGTGAACAGCGCCCAGTGAACAGCGCACAGTGACCAGCGCACAGTGACGCCCGTCACCCCGGCCCTCGACCTTGCCATCGAGAGCCGGGGCCTCACCAAGCGCTTCGGCGAGCAGATCGCCGTCAACGCCATCGACCTGGCGGTGCCGCGGGGGTCCGTCTTCGGATTCCTCGGTCCCAATGGGTCAGGGAAGACCACCAGCATCCGGATGCTGCTGGGCCTGACCCAGGCCACCAGCGGGCAGATCAGCGTGCTGGGCCAGGACATGCCGTCCCGGCTGCACGAGGTGCTGCCCCGGGTGGGCGCGCTCGTCGAGGGCCCCGCGTTCTACCCGTTCCTGTCCGGGGCGGCCAACCTGCGCCGGTTCGACACCGCGGACCGCCACGCCCCCTCGCGCACCCGGCGAGTCCGGGTGGACGAGGCCCTGCACCGGGTGGGGCTGACCCACGCGGCGGGCAAAAAGGTGCACGCCTATTCGCTGGGCATGAAGCAGCGCCTCGGCATCGCCAACGCCCTGCTGCAGCCGCGGGAGCTGCTCATGCTCGACGAGCCGACCAACGGACTCGACCCGCAGGGCACCCGTGAGGTGCGCAGTCTCGTGCGGTCGCTCGCGGCCGAGGGCACCACGGTGTTCGTGTCCAGCCACCTGCTGGCGGAGGTCGAGCAGATGTGCACCCACGCCGCCGTGATGAGCGCCGGCACCCTCGTCGCCCAGGGCACGCTGGCCGACCTCCGCCACGTCGGCGAGACCCTGGTGCGGCTGCGCACCCCGGATGCCGCGGCGGCGCAGGGCGTGCTGTCGCGCCTCGGACTCGTACCCCGGCGCACGGACGTGCCGGACGAGGACCCCTGGGTTATGGCCCCGCTCGAGCGTGACACGGTGGAGAACCTGATCAACGAGCCGGAATCCCTGGTCTCGGCCCTCGTGGCCGCGGGGGTGCGCATCCGTGCCTTCTCGATCGAGGAACCGAGCCTGGAAGAACGATTCGTCGCACTGACCGGGGAGGGTTTCGATGTCGTCCAGTAGTGCGCCGCGTTCCGCCGGCTGGGACCTGCTCGGCTCCGAGCTGACGGTGCTGTTCCGGCGCCGCCGAACCTGGGCCATGCTGGTCGCCATCGCCCTCATCCCGATCCTGCTCGCCGTGGCAGTCCGGCTGTCGTCGGAGACGCTGGCGCCGGGGGAGGGGCCGCCGTTCCTGGACCGGGTCACCCAGAACGGCCTGTTCGTCGCGTTCACCGCCATGATCGTGGCGATCCCGCTGTTCCTGCCGCTGACCATCGGGGTCGTCGCCGGGGACACCATCGCGGGCGAAGCCGGGTTGGGCACCCTGCGGTACCTGCTCGTCGCCCCGGCCGGCCGGGTGCGGCTGCTGCTCGTTAAATACGCCGGTGTCGCGATGTTCTGCCTGGTCGCGACCCTGACCCTGGCGGTGGCCGGCACGCTCATCGGTGCCGCCCTGTTCCCCGTGGGCCCCGTGACCCTCCTGTCGGGAGACACCATCGGTGTGGCCGATTCGCTGCTGCGCTCGGCGCTGATCGCCCTGTACGTGACCGTGTCGCTGCTCGGGTTCGCCGCGATCGGGCTGTTCATCTCGACCCTGACCGACGTGCCCGTGGGCGCCATGGCCGCCACCGTCGTGGTGTCGGTTCTCGCCCAGATCTTGGACGTGCTGCCGCAGCTGGCGTGGCTGCATCCGTGGCTTTTCAGTCACTACTGGCTGGGCTTCGCCGACCTGTTGCGGCAGCCGATGGACCTGTCATCGTTCGGCGACAACGCGCTGCTCCAGGCCGGGTACATCGCCGTGTTCGGGGCGCTCGCCTACAGCCGATTCGCCACCAAGGACATCCTCTCGTAGGGACTCGTCCGGCACACGAAGTGCACCGGAGGTGCCCCGAAAGGCCCTAGTGTTGCTCCACATGACCGAACGCACCGCCGCGCCAGGCGCAACCACACGTACCGACAACGAAGCCCCTGACTCCCACGGCGTTCCCCACCTCGCCCGCTCCCTGAGCCGGCGGCACATCCAGATGCTCGCCATCGGCGGCACGATCGGCACGGGCCTGTTCATGGGGGCGGGCAAGACGATCTCCCTCGCCGGGCCATCCGTGATCTTCGTCTACATGACCATCGGTTTCATGCTGTTCTTCGTGATGCGGGCGATGGGCGAGATCCTGTTGTCCAACCTCGACTACAAGTCCTTCAGCGACTTCGCCGGCGACCTGCTCGGGCCGTGGGCGAGCTTCTTCACCGGCTGGTCGTACTGGGCGTTCTGGGTCGTCACCGGCGTCGCCGACATCGTGGCCATCTCCGGGTACGTCGACGTGCTCGCGCCGGGCACTCCGCTGTGGATCCCGGCGCTGCTCACACCGGTCGTGCTGATCCTGCTCAACCTCCCGAGCGTCAAGGCCTTCGGCGAGGCCGAGTTCTGGTTCGCCCTGGTCAAGGTGCTCGCCATCCTGGCCCTGATCGGCACCGGGGTGGTCATGATCGCGACCCACTTCACCTCGCCCTCCGGCGCGGTCGCCGGCCTCGACAACATCTGGAACGACGGCGGCATGTTCCCGCACGGCGTGGCCGGCTTCGTGCTCGGCTTCCAGATCGCCATCTTCGCGTTCGCCGGCATCGAGCTCGTGGGCACGGCGGCGGCGGAGACGAAGGACCCGGAGCAGAACCTGCCCCGGGCCATCAATACCATCCCCGTGCGCCTGCTGCTGTTCTACGTGGGCGCCCTGGTCATCATCATGGCGGTCAACCCGTGGCGCACGATCGACCCCGGCAGCAGTCCCTTCATCGGGATGTTCGCCCTGGCCGGGCTGGGAGTCGCGGCCATCGTCGTCAACCTGGTCGTGCTCACCTCTGCCGCCTCCAGCGCCAACTCGGGCATCTACTCGACCTCCCGGATGGTCTACGGCCTCGCGCAGGACGGCAACGCCCCGAAGGCGTTCGGCACGCTGAGCAGCCGCCAGGTTCCCCGGAACGCGCTGCTGTTCTCGTGCATCTTCCTGCTCGCCGGGCTGGTGCTGCTCTACACCGGTGATTCGTTCATGGGCGCCTTCACTCTCGTCACCTCGGTGGCCTCGGTGCTGACCATGTTCGTCTGGTCCATCATCATGGTCAGCTACCTCGCCTTCCTCCGCCGCCGTCCCCAGTTGCACGCCGCCTCGACGTACCGGATGCCCGGCGCCCGGTTCATGCCCTGGGTCGTGCTGGCGTTCTTCGCCTTCATGCTCTGGGCGCTCGGTCAGGCGGATGACACGCGCCTCGCCCTGGTCGTGGCCCCGCTCTGGTTCCTCGGGCTCGGCGGCGCCTGGTACGTGAACCGCAAGGCTCCGCTGCAGCAGGCCCGGATCGAGGAGTGGCGGGCGGAGGCCCGCGCCGAGAAGGCGGCGCTCGTCGGCTAGATCCGGGGCCGGCGCGACCAGCGGGCGGCCTTCATGGCCAGGTGCAGTTCGAGCCGCACCTGGCCGCCCAGCGGGTCGACCCCGATCAGGGTGCGGATCTTCGCAAGCCGGTTGTAGATGCTGCTGCGGTGCAGGTGCAGCGTTGCCGCGACATCCTGCACGGAACCGTCGGTGTCGTAGAGCAGCTCAAGCATCGGCAGGAGCTCATGGTTGGCGTCGAAGTCCCGCAGCTCCGCGAAGTAGACCGATTCCACCGGGGAGAGGTTGCGGCTGCTGGCCGCGAGGAACTGGTACACGCCGATCTGCCGGAAGTCGGCGATCGTGCCCAGTCGGGCGTCAACGGCGGCGGCCTGCACCGCCTTGCGGGACTGGACGTAGGCATCCGGAAAGCGTCGGAGGTCGTGGAACGCTTCGCTGAACCCCAGCAGGTCGGGGCGCTGGGCCCGGCCGCCGCGCCGGGCCAGTTCGGCCCGGTACCGGTGCAGGATCTCGGTGTGCACCACCCTTCCCGGGGAATCCCGCAGCAGCACCACGGTATGCGTCTCGGTGCCGGCGCTGAACCGGGCCGCGTCGATGCCCACGGTGGCCTGGAGGGCCGAGATGCGCTGCAGCAGGACCGCGGCGGCGGGGTCGACCGCCGTGCCGTCCCGTGCTGTCGCCGGCTCGTCGGGTCGCGGCAACAGGGTGGCGAGGTGCCAGGGCCCGGCGGCATGCACCTGCGGCCAGCCGGCGAGCTCCTCGATGGCGGCCGTGTCGGCGTCGCAGGCCGCCAGGAACAGCGCCTCGCGCTGCCGGCGGTGCTCGGATTCGGCGGTCTTCGTGTCCAGCAGCGTCTCGGCCAGCCGGTCGAGCTGGCCGCGCACGGCAGGCAACGCCCCGAGGATCTCGGCCGGGGACTCGTCGTGCGAGCCCTGCATCGCCCACAGGTAGCCGACGCGGAACCCGCGCACCATCAGGGGCACGCAGACCCGCCCCAGCATGCCCAATGAGACGTTGGCCGGGACCACGACCGGGCGCACCGCGGTCGCGATGCCGTGGTGCAGCTGCCAGGCGCTGACGTCCGCCGGGACCTTCTTGCTGAGCAGGAAGTTGACGCGCACACTGTCGGCGAGCGGCTGGTCCCGGCTGTAGGCCAGCAGGCCGCCGTCGAGGTCTTCCAGCGAGAGGGCGCGGTCGAGCGCGGCCGCGAGGGCCTCCACCAGGTCTTCGATCTCCGCGCTGTTCATGTGGGTCAATGCTAGATGCCCGACGGGGCGTGGAACGGACATCAGGCGACGTTTGCCGTCCCGACGTTCGACATTTGTCGAGTGACAATCCGGGCGGTCGTTCGGTTTGCGCCGGAACGGCCGTTCCCTTCCAGCGGAGATGACAGAAAAACCCCTGAACAAAAAGGCAAATTCGCTGTTTTCCGCGCGGATCGGGCCGGTTGGGACGGGCTCCGCACTCGGTCCGGGCCGGACGCCGGCCGGCCGGGGGAGTGAACGTGGTTCTAGTCTTGACCCCGCCGCTGGTCCGACGTCGAAACCGGGCCCGGCGGCCTCAGCCACAGCGTTCCCCGAGCAACGGAGTCGATCATGATCATCGGTGTACCCAAGGAAATCAAGAACAACGAATTCCGCGTAGCCATCACCGCCTCCGGCGTGCAGGAGTTCCTGGCAAACGGCCACACCGTGCTGATCGAGATGGGTGCCGGTCTCGGCTCGCGTATCAACGACGACGAGTACCACGTCGCCGGCGCCGAGCTGGTCGCGTCCGCCGACGAGGTCTGGGCCCGCGCCGACATGGTGATGAAGGTCAAGGAGCCCGTCGAGGCCGAGTACCACCGCTTCCGCGAGGGCCTGATCCTCTTCACGTACCTGCACCTGGCCGCTGAGCCGGAACTGACCCGCGCCCTGACCGAGGCCGGCGTCACCGCCATCGCCTACGAAACCGTACAGACCGCCAACCGGGCCCTGCCGCTGCTCGCACCGATGAGCGAGGTCGCCGGCCGGCTGGCCGTGCAGGTCGGCGCGCAGTCCCTGATGGCACCCGCCGGCGGTAAGGGGGTGCTGCTGGGCGGCGTTCCCGGGGTGCGTCCCGCCAAGGTCGTCGTGCTCGGCGCCGGCGTGGCCGGCACGAACGCCGCAGCGATGGCCATGGGCCTCGGCGCCGACGTCACCATCCTCGACATCAACATCGACCGCCTGCGCCAGCTCGACGCGCAGTACCAGGGCCGGCTGAAGACCGTCGCGTCCAACAGCTACGAGATCGAGATCGCGGTGACGGATGCCGATCTGGTCATCGGTTCCGTGCTGATCCCCGGCGCCAAGGCCCCGAAACTGGTCACCAACGCGCTCGTGGCGCGGATGAAGTCCGGCTCCGTGCTGGTGGACATCGCCGTCGATCAGGGTGGCTGTTTCGAGGACACCCACGCGACCACCCACGAGGACCCGACCTACCGCGTGCACAACTCGATCTTCTACTGCGTGGCCAACATGCCCGGCGCGGTGCCGAACACCTCGACCTACGCGCTGACCAACGTCACCCTGCGCTACGCGCTGGCGCTGGCCAACCTGGGCGTCAAGGCGGCCCTCGAGCGCGATCCGGCCCTGGCCCTCGGCCTCAACATCGCCGCCGGGCGGGTCACGAACCGTTCCGTCTCCGAAGCGCACGGCCTGCCCCTGGCCGACTGGCGCGAGCTGGTCACCGCGTAGCCTCGCCACCCCGGGGCTCGGCCGTGGTGCCGGCATCCGTCGCGGCGCACCCTGGTGACGCGGGCGCAGGTTCTACCCTGCGCCCGCGTCCACAGGGTGCGCCACGAACCTTCCACGCCGGGAGTCCGGTGGGGAGGTGGCGTCAACGGGCGGCGGGAGCGATCGATCCGGCGACGCGCCGCACCAGGGCGAGGGAGTGGTGCAGCAGCTCGACGGGGGTGCCGGTGAAACCGCCGGAGAACCACTTCTGCATCGAGTAGCGCATCACGCTGCCGGCGAGGGAGACGACCATCCGCGCCTCGTCGGCCAGGTCGGGGGTGCGGGCCTCGGTGCGCCCCTGCACCGCGAAGCGTTCCAACACCAGCTTCACCAGGTGCTCCTCCAGCTCCGCGATGCGGGACGTCTCGCCGGTGAGGAGTTCCGGGGTGCGCTCGATCAGCATCCTCCGCCGGCGGAGCAGGTCCGTGTCGGGGGAGTGGTCGGCCATCGCGTCGGCGATCATTCCGACGAGGTCTCCCAGCACATCACGGCTGGTGCCGTGCACGAACGCCTGGTGTTCGGCATCCGTCGGCGCGGGCGGAGTGCCGCCGAGGAACGCGCCTTCCTTGGTGCCGAAATAGTTGAAGAACGTGCGCGGCGAGACCATGGCGGCCTCGCAGATCATGTCGACGGTGACGTTGTCGTAGCCGTGCTCCAGAGCGAGCGAGACCGCCGCCCGTTCCAGGGCCGACTGGGTGGCTGCGCGCTTGCGGGCGCGCAGCCCCTCGTCGGCCCCGGCCGGGCCATCGGGCACGGGACTACTCATACCGCAGAGCGTCGATCGGGTTCTGCCGGGCCGCGGCCCTGGCCGGCAGCGTGCCGGCGAGGAAGGCGATCAGCATGACCACGCCGATGATGATCGCGATCGAACTGGGCGCGAACTGCACGACCTGTAGGCCCGGGAGATTCGAGAAGACGGTGTCCGCGAGGATGTTGCTGACCAGCGAACCGACGCCCACCGCCACGAGTGCGCCCAGTGCGCTGCCGAGGAACCCGATGAACACCGCTTCGGTGCTGAAGAGGGTGTAGACGCGGCCGCCGTTCATGCCCATGGCTTTCATCAGGCCGATCTCGCGGGTGCGCTCCTGAACGCTCATCAGCAGCGTGTTGATGATGCCGAAGCCGGCCGCGATCAGGGCGATCACGGCGAAGGCGTTGAGCACGCCGATGATGACGTTGATCACGGTCTCGAATGACCCGATCTGGTCGGCCACGGTCTGCGACGCATAGCCTTGGTCGGCGAGGTCCGCCTTGATCGCGGTGATCTTCGCCTCGGACGCCTTCGGGTCGAACCGGGCGGTCGCGGTCGCGTAGCTCTGGGAGGAAGCCTCCGGTGCGCCGTCGACCTCGATGGCGTGCAGCCGGTCGGTCAGCGGCTGGTTGAGGCCGGCGCCGGCGCCGAGAAGGGTTTCGTTCTGCACGCCGACGACGGTCGCCGGGACTTCCTGCACGGTCCCCGCGAAGTCCCGGATGCCGATGGTCACGGTCTGGCCGATGGCGGCCTTCGCGGAAGAGAAGTCGAGCGTGTCGAGGTAGGTCGTGGGCACCAGGATCTGGTCAGTGCTGCTGTCGTTGTCCAGCTGCGCGCCGGCGGCGAGATCGGCCGTGGTGAGCGTGGCGGTCGGATTGACGGTCAACTCGAACTTGCCGCCGCCGTCGTGCTGGATGTAGTCGGGCGTCACCTGCACGGACGGGTCGACGCCGAGGATTCCCTTGGTGTCTTTGATGGCCTCGAGGTCCTTGGTGGTGAGGGCCTGGATGGTGCTGCCCGGGCGTGATCCGTTGCCCAGGCTGACCGTGGTGGCCTTCTCCGGGTCGTAGGGGGCGGGACCCGTGCCCGACGCCGCGGCGTCGTTGGTCTTCGAGACGGTCAGCACGTCCGCGGCCCCGATCGAGGAGACCTGGGTGTTGATGTAGCTCGTGACCCCGGTTCCGATCCCGCTGGTGATGGTGAGGGTGAACGCGCCGATGAAGATCGCGATCACGGTCAGGCCGGTGCGGAGCTTGCTGCGGAAGCTGTTGGCGATCGCGGTCTTGACGATGTCGATGAACTTCATGCGTGTGCTCCTGCTGATCTGCGGCCGGTCGGTCGGGCGGCGGTGTCTTCGAGTCCGTCGCGGATGAAGATTCGGCGGTCGCAGCGCGCCGCGAGTTCGATGTCGTGGGTGACGATGACGAGGGTGATGCCCTTGTCCTGGTTCAGCGAGAAGAGGATGTCCTCGACGACCGCTCCGGTGGCCGTGTCCAGGTTGCCGGTCGGTTCGTCTGCGAAGATCACTTTCGGGTTGTTGACCAGGGCGCGGGCGATGACGGCACGCTGCTTCTGTCCGCCGGACAGGTTCATCGCCTTGTTCTTCGCCTTGTCGGCCAGCTCCAGCTGCTCGAGCGCGGCCATTCCGCGAGCCTTGCGTTCCCGGGGGCTGACGCCGGCGATCTTGAGCGGCAGCACCACGTTCTCGAGCACGGTGGCATTGGCGGTGAGGAAGAACTGCTGGAACACGAAGCCGAAGTCCTGATTGCGCAGCCGGTTCACCTCCTTGCCCTTGAGCTTTCTGGCGTCGGTGCCCTCGACCAGGAGTGCGCCGCTGTCGGGGTTGTCCAGCAGTGCGAGGAGGTGCATCAACGTGGACTTGCCCGACCCGCTCTTACCCACGATGGCGATCGATTCGCCCGCGTGGATGTCCAGGGAGACGCCCTTGAGCGCGTCGAACCGGTTGGACCCGCTCCCATAGGACTTGCCTATGTTCTGGGCGGAGAGAACGGGAACTGTCATGGGAGTCGGGATCCTTTTGGGGGAGAGGTGGGCATTCCGTGGGTACACAGACAAAAATACAGTAACTGCATCGAAATCGTGGCGGAACGAACAGAGCGGGGCCCGGATCGACTGATCCGGGCCCCGCCGCCTGCCTGTCGTCGGTCAGCGCGCCATTCCGAGGCGAGCCATTCTCAGGCGGCGGAGCAGCCAGACGGCTGCTCCCGCCAGGGCCAGTCCGACCACGATGATGATCCAGGGTGCCGCACGATTGAAGCTCACCGTCTCGGCACCATCGGCCAGCCGGCCGGAACCCGCGGCCACCTTCTCATTGCCGTCACTCAGCTCGGCGGTGCCCGCAGCGAGCGTGTTCGCGCCCTCGAGGAGCGTCCCGGATCCGGCCGATACCTTCTCGGTGCCCGTGGCCAGGGCGGTGGACCCGGTTTCGAGTGCGGTGGTTCCGAGGACCAGCGTGGATGCCCCCGCCGCGAGGGTCTGCGTGCCCTCGGCCAGTGATCCGGCGCCGACCGAGATGCGGGTTGCGCCGTCGGCGAGGCTCACGGCGCCCGTTGCCAGGGTCGTCGCTCCCTCGGACAACGATGAGGCGCCGGCGGCCACTCGGCCGACGCCGCCCTGAAGGGAACTCGCACCGGTGGAAACCGCGCTGGTGCCTGCCGCGACCCGTTCGGATCCGACGGTGAGCGCCTGCGTGCCGACCTGGAGTTCGGAGGCTCCCGTGGCGAGGGCGCCGGCGCCCGTGGCCAGTCGGGCGGCTCCGCCGGACACCTGGGCCATGCCGCTGGCGAGGGCGGTGAGTCCGTCCCGCAGTTCCGCGGATTTCGTCTGCAGAACCGCTGTGCCCGCGCTCAGCGGCGTCAATCCGTCGCGGAGGGCGGCGGAACCGTCCCGAAGGGCCACGGCCCCGGACTCGAGTCCCGTGGTGCCCGTGCGCAGGGTGGAGGCAGCAGAGCTCAGTCCCTTGAGGGTGGCCAGCAGGGCGTCCCGGCTGATCGTGTCCGCCTCAACCTGGCCGGCGAGGGTGGCGAGGGCGGCATCCAGCTTCGTGGCGCCCGCGGCCACGCTGCCGGCCCCGGTAGAGAGCCCGGTTGCTCCCTGTGCGAGTGCCTCGGCCCCGCGCCGGGCCTGGTCCGCGCCCTGGGCAGCGGATGCCGTGCCGGCGGCGAGCAGGATCGAACCGTCACGAGCCGTCGTTGCGCCGGCGGCAGCCTGGCCGGCGCCGCCGGCCAGGCTTGCCGCACCCGCGGAGACTGTCGTCGCGCCGGCGGAGACCTTCGTGGCGCCGGTACCGGCCGCGGTGACGCCGGCGGCGAGAGTCGCCGCACCGGTCGCAGCCGCCCCGGCACCGGTGGCGAGAGTGCTCGCTCCGGTGGCGACGCTGGCGGCGCCGGTGGACAGGCTCTCCGCGCCCCGTGCGGCGGACTCGGCGCCGAGCATGAGCCTGGTGCTGCCGCTGACGCTCGTGAGCGCTCCCTCCAGGAGCGTGCCTGCCCCGGCCGAGGCGCTCTCCGCGCCCGTCGCCAGGCTGCCGGCACCCGTGTTGGCCCGGCTCACCCCGGCCTGGAGGTCGGTCGCTCCGGATGCCGCGGAGGCCGCGCCCACCGACAGGGCCTCGGCGCCCTCGGCGAGCTTCGCCGCGCCACCGGCGACCTTCACGGAGCCGTTCTGCACCTGGACAGCACCGGCGGAGAGCTCTCCGGCGCCGCTGGCGAGCCGCCCCGTGGTGAGGAAGAAGAAGGTCAGCAGCAAGACCAGCAGCAGGGTGAGCCCGGTCAGGGTGGAACGGATGCCCAGAGTGCTTCGGCGGGACAGGGCACGGTCAGATCTCATCATTGAGGCTCCTCGAAAGACGTGAGCGGGCATGCGGGCATACCGGAACTCGCGTGGTGTGTGTGCGGTGCGCGGACTGACTCCGGCGTGGCGGCCGCTGGTCGAAGGCCGCACGGCACGGTGGCGCGCCGGAGTGTCACGAACGTAGCAGTGGGCCGGACGCAGAATCGAAGGCGCGAAAAAGTTCAGGACTGAGGCCAACACATTCCGGGCTGGCCCCGTGAACATTGTGGGATTCCTACAGAGCTACCCCCGAAAGGAGTGCGATGTATTACAGGTCGAGGGACTCGTTGGGCTCGAGCGGGAAGTACTCGCCGCCGTTCTGCTCGGTGGCCCAGCGGATGCGCGCGTTCGACAGCTCCTTGCCGGCTCGGGAGAGCAGCATCTCGTGCGTCGGGAAGGCGCGTCGCGGCTTGACCTCGAGCACGTAGTCCATCACCTCGCTGATCTTCAGCCAGGGGGCCCCGGCCGGAACGGCGAGGGTGTCCACGGCCACTCCGTCGGGGACCGTGAACGAGTCTCCGGCGTAGTAGAGCTCATCGTCGACGAGCACCCCGATGTTGTCGACCACCGGGATCGATTCGTGGATGACCGCGTGCTTCTCGCCGAAGAACCTCAGGGTGAACGGCCCGACCTCGACCGTGTCACCGGCCGACACGACGGTCACCTGATACCCGGCTGCAGCGTGGGCCACCCCGGCCGGAGCGAAGATCGGAACCTCCGGGTTCAGCGCCAGGATGCGGTCGAGCTGCTCGGGAGTCCAGTGATCCGGGTGCTCGTGGGTGATCACGACGGCCACGGCGCCCGCCGTCTCGGTCAGCGGGCTCGTGTACGAGCCGGGATCGATGAACAACTTGTGACCGGCTTTGTCCACGATGAGTGCCGCATGCTCCAGCTTCGTCAGTTTCATGGGTCGAGCTAATACCCAATTACGGCGCGCTGCAACTTGGCGAGGCGCGATACTGGAGCGGTGAATTCTGTTCCTCCCCGGGCCGCACCCCCCAGCCCGACTCTCCGCCTCGTCGTCGCGATCAACGCCTACGCCTCTTTCGGCCGCCGGAGCGACGTCGGTCCGCGGGTCGTCGTCGCCCTTCGAGCGGCAGGCCACGACGTGACCGTCCGGAGCGAGGTCAGCTTCGAGCTGCTGCGCCTCGAGGTCCTGGCGCTGCTGGTCCCCGGGGTCGACGTGCTCGTCGTCGTGGGCGGAGACGGGATGGTGAGCCTGGGCACGAACCTCCTGGCCGGACGGACGATACCGCTGGCCATCGTGCCCTGCGGCACGGGAAACGACCTCGCCCGCGGGCTGGGCATCCCCGTCGACGACACGGATGCCGCCATCCGTCACCTCCTCGCCGCCCTCGCCCGGGCGCCGCGCGCCATCGACTGCGGCCGGGCAACGTGCGGGGACGTCACGACCTGGTTCGCCGGAGTGCTCTCGGCCGGGTTCGACGCCGTCGTCAACGAACGGGCCAACCGGATGCGCCGCCCCCGCGGCAAGAGCCGGTACACCCTGGCCATGCTGCTGGTGCTCGCCACGTTCAAGCCCCTCACCTACCGCCTCACGGTCGACGGCGTGGAGCGCACCCAACGCGCGATGCTGATCTCCGTCGCCAACAACGTCTCGATCGGCGGCGGCATGCGGATCGCCCCGGACGCGGTCATCGACGACGGTCTGCTCGACCTGTTCGTCGTCACCCCGCTGTCCCGGATCGGTTTCCTGCGCGTGTTCCCGAAGGTATTCTCCGGAACGCATACAGGCCTGCCGCAGGTCGAGATCACCCGCTGCCGCAGCGTGCGCATGGACGCCGAGGGCGTGTTCGCGTATGCCGACGGGGAGCGGATCGGGGCCCTTCCCGTGCAGGTCGACGTGGTGCCCGGAGCCCTCTTCGTCTGCGCCTGAGGCGCTCAGTTTGGTTTCCCGCTCATCCGTGTGGCATACTCGACGAGTTGCAAACGGCCCCATCGTTTAGCGGCCTAGGACATCGCCCTCTCACGGCGGTAACGCGGGTTCGAATCCCGCTGGGGTCACAACCTGAAACTCTCCCGGCAACCCCGGGGGAGTTTTTGCTTTAACGGCCCCGGCACCCGGCACCCGGCACCCGTCGGCCGGTGACCGGTGGCAGACGGCGTGCAACGGGACGAGAAAGCCGCCGCGGCCCGGTAGACTCCTCCAAGTGAAGGGGAGTATCCCTGTGGGCCCGATTCGGGTCCTGTGCCGTGAACGTCAACACGGGCCGCGGTGCCGGGGCCCCGGCGCGGCAGCATCGAGTGATCGATGCGGGAGAGACTTTCGGGTTTCGTGCTGCACTCCGTCAGCATCCCGCTAGTGAAAGGCCCCCCGCCCCCATGGAACTTGCTCTCCCGCTCTGGTTCGAAGTCGGATCCCTCGTCATCCTGACGGTGATCCTGCTCGCCGACCTCTTGATCGTCTTCAAACGCCCTCACGTGCCATCCATGAAGGAAGCCACCCTGTGGGTGGTGTTCTACGTCGCCCTGGCCCTGGTCTTTGCCCTGCTCATGCTCCTCCTGGCCGACGCCGAGCACGCGGGCCAGTTCCTGGCCGGCTGGCTGACCGAATACAGCCTGAGCATCGACAACCTGTTCGTCTTCGTCATCATCATGGCGAGGTTCTCGGTGCCCCGTAAATACCAGCAGGAAGTACTGATCGTCGGCATCATCATCGCGCTCGTGCTGCGCGGCATCTTCATCCTGCTGGGCGCCCAGCTGATCGAGAACTTCAGCTGGATCTTCTACATCTTCGGTGCGTTCCTGCTCTACACCGCCGTGCATCAGGCGCTGGCCAAGGAACCGGAAGAGGACGAGGCGGACAACGCCTTCATCCGTTTCCTGCGCACCCACCTGAACGTCTCCTCGACCTTCGACGGCTCGAAGCTGCGCACCCTGATCGATGGCAAGAAGGTCTTCACCCCGATGCTGATCGTGCTCCTCGCGATCGGCACGACCGACCTGGTCTTCGCCCTCGACTCGATTCCGGCGATCTTCGGCATCACCCAGAGCCCGTTCATCGTCTTCACCGCCAACGTCTTCGCCCTGATGGGGCTGCGCCAGCTCTACTTCCTGCTCGGCGGCCTGCTCGAACGCCTCGAATACCTCAAGTACGGGATCGCGTTCATCCTCTTCTTCATCGGCGTGAAGCTCGTCCTGCACGCCCTGCACACCAACGAGGTGCCGTTCATCAACGGCGGCCAGGGCGTGGAGTGGGCGCCGGAAATCGACACCTGGACCTCCCTCGGCGTGATCGTGGTCTCCATGGCTGTCGCTACTATTGCCAGCGTGATCAAGGCGTCACGGGACGCCCGCCGGCGCGGACACACCCTCGCCGAAGAGATCCCCCACCTCGCCGAGGAGTGACCCCGTCGACGTGCGGCAATCGGAACTGAACACTGGAGCAGACGTGGCCATGCAGAGTGAGATCGAGATCGTGCTCCCGGCAAGTCGCGCGCGCTTCGTGTTCAGCGCCCGAACCGACGTCGGCCGTGAGCGCAAGATCAACGAGGACAGCTTTCTGGCGCAGTCGCCGATTTTCCTGGTGGCCGACGGCATGGGCGGCCACGCCCACGGTGACGTGGCCAGCCAAACGGTCGTCCGGGTATTCGACGAACACATCGCCCGTGACACGCCGTCGACGCCGGAACGCATCCTGGACGCCATCCATTCCTCGAACGACGCGGTGCGGGATCTCAGCGCCGTGGACGACTACGGCACAGCCGTCTCCGGGACCACCCTCGCGGGCGTCGCGTTCGTGGACGCGGGCGACGATGTGGGCTTCCACTGGATGGCATTCAACATCGGCGACTCCCGCGTCTACACCTGGGACGGGCGCACGCTCACCCAGCTGAGCGTCGACCACTCGGCGGTGCAGGAAATGGTGGATGCCGGACTCATTTCCGCAGTGGAAGCCGAACACCACCCGGAACGCAACGTGATCACCCGGGCGATCGGCGCCGACGAGTCAGTCGACGCGGACGTCTGGCTGCTGCCGGCCCGGGGCCGGCACTCCTTCCTGATCTGCTCCGACGGGCTGACCAAGGAACTGGGCACCTCCGAGATCGCCCGGTTGCTGGCCGCCTACGACGGGACCGCCGAGACCGAGAGGTCCCTGGCGGACGTGCTCGTCGACGCGGCGCTGGCACGGGGCGGACACGATAACGTTACGGTCGTATACATCGAGTCGGTCCTGGATGATCCGGGGCAGGATGCGGACGACGACAGCACACGGGACCGTGCGACGGGGATGCACGAGCACCTCGAGGACACGAGGCCGAGAAGCCAGGGGTAGATGACACATGCTCTCGTATCAACACGATGAGTCGGGGGACTGGCTGGCGGCGACGCAGGCCGGGCGGCTGGTTGTGGTGCGCACGGAGGATTCCGAGCGGACGGTGGACCGGCTGTGGTCCGGCCTCGACGGCGGCGTGCAGGGCGTTCTCGATGCCCTGACGTCCGAAGGGGTGTTCACGGCGCCTCCGTTCGTGCTGCTGACGTGGGAGGGTGACCTCGGCGACGGGGCGACCGTGCACGCCATCGTGCGCGGCGACGTGGCACTGCGGCTGTCGACCGGTGCCGGCGAGGTGCTGCTGTCGGGCGCCGGCGTGGCCACCTGGCGGGAACAGTCCGTCGCCTCGGTGACGGCCTTCCTGCTCGAGTGCGGACCCGCCACAGACGAGTTCAACGGGCGTCTCGAGCGCGCCGCGCTTCCCCTTTCCTGCGGGATGGTGAGGTCCCGCTGGATCGTCCTGAACCCGCGCGGAGCCGCATCGCGGCCCGGCGCACCGGTCGTGGCGGTTGTCCCGGTTGCGCCGGTAGCGCCCATCGCGCCCACCGCTCCGGTCGTCCCGGTCGCACCGGTCGCACCGGTCGTGCCGGTCGCACCGGTCGTGCCGGTCGTGCCCGTGGCGGCAACGGTCGCGGCCCCGCCGGTCAGCGTTCCGCAGGTCAGCGTTCCGCAGATCAGCGATCCGCAGATCATCGTCCCGCCGGTCAGTGCTCCGGTGATCCCCGTCCCGGACGAGGCCATCAGCGATGAGACGGTCGTGAATCTCCGTCGATCCGTGGGTCGGCCGCCGGGCGGGGCGCCCGAATCCTCCGTGGACACCGACCACCATGACGGGCTGACGGTGATGAGCGGCGACCTCCACAAGCTGAGGAGCGCCTCGGGCGTGGCCCGGCCCGAGCCGGGGCCGCCCGCGCCGGTCCTGTCAGCGCCGGTCGTGCCCGCGCCGGCCCTTCCCGCACTGTTCCTGCTTCTGCCCGGCGGAGGCCGCGAACCGCTCGGACCGCAGCCGGTCCTGATCGGACGCGCCCCCAGCGTGAGCCAGGTGCCCGGCGGCCGGCTGCCGCGCCTGGTCAGCCTCGGCGGACGCGACCAGGACATCTCCCGCAACCACGTGCGGGTCACGGTGGAGGGTGACACCGTCGTCGTCACCGACCTCCAGTCCCGCAACGGCACCGTGATCGTGCTTCCCGGCCGGCCGCCGCAGAAACTGCGCAGGGGCGAATCGGCGTCGGTCCTGGTGGGGACCGTCATCGATCTGGGCAGTGGCCTGACCCTCACCGTGAGCGAGGAATGATGGGCCGCGCCGTATCCCTCCCACCCGAACTGCCCGGCTACGACTACGTGCAGACCCTGGGCTCCGGCGGCTTCTCTGACGTCTTCCTCTACGACCAGCAGCTGCCGCGCCGCCGCGTGGCCGTCAAGGTGCTGCTGACCGAGCAGTTGAACGAGTCCACCCGGGCCCGGTTCGTCGACGAGGCGAACCTGATGGCCCGGCTGTCCACGCATCCGTCGATCGTCACGATCTACCACGCCGGCGTCGCGGGGGACGGGCGCCCCTACTTCGTGATGGAGTACTGCTCGGGCCCGAGCCTGTCGGAGCGGTACAAGCGCGACCCGTTCACGGTCGAGGACTCCCTGCACATCGGAGTGCGCCTGGCCGGCGCGGTCGCCACGGCACACGCCGCCGGCATCCTGCACCGCGACATCAAACCGGGCAACGTCCTGACGAACGACTTCGGCGGGCCCGCGCTGACCGACTTCGGCATCTCCTCCACGCTCGAGAGCGACCTCCCCGTGCAGGCGCAGGCCGGCGGCCCGGCAGCCGTGCTCGCTGCCGGCGCCGCCGCCGAAACCCAGTCGGTGGGGATGAGCGTGCCGTGGTCGCCGCCCGAGATGTTCGAAGACGACCCGGTGCCGGATGTCCGCAGCGACGTGTTCTCACTGGCCGCCACCATCCACACGCTTCTCGCCGGCCGCACGCCCTTCGAAATCCGCGGCCGGTCCAACGGCACGCTCGACCTGATCGGCCGGATCGAACGCGGCGCGATCACGCCGATCGGGCGGGGGGACGTGCCCCGGTCGCTGGAAGCCGTGCTGGCGAAGGGGATGGCGCAGAACCCGGCGGCCCGCTACGCGAGCGCCGTGGACTTCGCCAGGGCCCTGCAGCGAATCGAGCTCGAGCTGGGCTACTCGGCGACCGCGATCGAGGTCCCGCGCCTGGCCCCGTCCGGGACGGACCCCTCCGGCCGTCCGGCGCGCGCGTCGGCGGATTCACCGGCCGGTGCCGATGAGACCCGGGCGCGCTCCGTCGTCAGCATCGCCGCCCAGCCGGCCGGCGTAGCACCCGTCCCCTCTGCTCCCTCCCCGGACGGCGGGGAAACGCGGGTCAGGGGGGCCGTCGTCATCCGCCCCCAGTCCCCGCGCAACCCGGCAACGCCCGAGTCCGGCGACGCCACCGTGATGCGCGGGCGGGCGTCCGACACCGTCCTGCGGCCGCGGAAACCGGTCGTGCCGACGGGGGAGAGCCTGCCGCACCAGACGGACCCGCTGAACGCGGACGCGTCGAACGCGGACCCGGCCGAGCCCGCCGCTCGCTGCCGGCGCGGCCTGGTCCTGCTGATTTCGGCAGCAGCCGGCGTGGCACTGATCGGCGCTGTCGTTGCCGCGGTCGTCGTCACGGGAAGCCAGACCACCCCCGGAGTGGCCCCGGTCAAGACGCCGTCCAGCGACAGCGGAGACGCCGCGATGGAGTCGGGCGTGCCCGTTCTCACGCTCACCGGCACGGCCACCTCCGTCGACGGCACCGTCGTGACGTTCACCGTGGCCAGCCCCGACCCCGAGGAAGGCGACGTGTACCGGTGGGCGCGAGCAGAAACGCCGAACCAGCCGAAACTGAGCTCCACCGCGGACATCGCCGTCGACGAGGTGACCCCGGGCGAACGGGTGTGCGTCGACCTGTATCTGCAACGCGGCGACGGCAAACTTTCCGAGGCCAACCGGGTCTGCAACCGCTGACCCGTGTGGGGTGAGAATGCGCCTCCGGCGTGTTAGCGTATTCCCCGGGGAGAGGTCCGTCGAGGACTTCTGCGAGGCGAAACGAACTGGGCGAGGGGCAACAGGGTGGGGTCCTTCAGCCGGTGGCTTCGTGCCCGCAAGGCCGCGGCATCCGTCGTCGCCATCGCCGTCATGGCGGGCATCCCGCTGACGTTCGCGGTGCTGCACCAGGGTTTCCCGGTCACCGACGTCGACCTCACCGCCCGGGACGTCTGGGTGACCAACGGCAAACAGCTGCTCGCGGGTCGGCTCAACCGGCAGATCGAAGAGCTGAACGGCTCCGTGAACGCGGCATCCAACGCCTTCACCGTGCTGCAGGACGGCGACGACGTCTTCCTCTACGACGAGAGCGTGGGTTCCCTCGAGCGGGTGGACCCCTCCTTCACCACCCTCGGCCAGCGCGTCGACGTGCCGGTCGGCTCGGAGATCGCCTACGGCGGCGACACGATCGCGGTCCTGGCGCCCGGGACCGGCCAGGTCTGGGTGATCAACGCAGCGCAGGAACTGAGCTTCGACCCCAAGAAAACCGATCCGGTTCTCAAACTCGGCAAGGGCGCTCACATCGCCGTCTCCCGGGCGGGCGCCGTGTTCGGCACCTCGCCGGCGAAGAAGAAGCTGGTCACCATCGCCGAGCCCGGCAGTGAGCCACAGCGCAGCGACCTGCCCCGCCTCGGCGCGCACCAACTGGCCGCGGTGGGGGAGACGCCGGTCGTGCTCGACACCGAGAAGGACCGGCTGATCGTCGACGGCGGAGCCCCGATCGACCTCCCGGGGCAGGCGCTGAAGCTGCAGCAGAGCGGAGCCGAGAACGCCTTCGCCGTGGTCGCAACCGGCGATTCCCTGCTCGAGGTCCCCCTCGGCGGCGGTGACATCACCACGGTGCCGGCCGGGATCAAGACCCCCCTGACCGACCCGAAGGACGTGTCGACACCGGTCTGGCTGAACGGATGCGCGCACGGCGCCTGGGCCGGAGCCCAGCAGTACCTGGCCGCCTGCACCGACAAGAAACCGAATCGGCAGACCATCGCCCAGGCGACGCAGGGCTCGACGCTGGAATTCCGGGTGAACCGGAACGTCATCGCACTCAACAACCTGTCCAACGGGAACGTGTGGCTCGTCGACGCCAACATGCGACTGGTGGAGAACTGGGATGAGGTGACACCGCCCCAGGAGGAGGACTCGGAGGAGGGCGACGAGAAGGCGTCCCAGCAGTCCTTCGAAGACACCCTGGCCGAGCGCACCCCGCAGAACCGGGCCCCGCTCGCCCACGACGACAACTACGGGATCCGACCCGGCAAGACCACCGTGCTGCCCGTGCTCGAGAACGACACCGACCCCGACGGCGACGTGCTCACCGTGGTCAACACGAACGGGTTCAACGAGGCGCAGGGGCGGCTCGACTACATCGACGGTGGCCGGGCGCTGCAGTTCTCCCCGGCCGCCGACCTGGCCGGAACCGTCAGCTTCCGCTACACGGTCGCCGACGGCCGCGGGGCCGTCGCCGAGGCGAGCGTGAACCTGACCGTGCGCCCGTTCGAACTCAACGAGGCCCCGGTGTCGAACCGGGCCGGCGCGATCTCCGTCGAGCAGGGGCAGATCGTCAGCTACAACGTGCTCAGCGACTGGATCGACCCCGACGGCGACGACATCTACCTCGTATCCGCCTCGCCGACCACCGGAGACGGGGTGCGGTTCGGACCGGAGGGCTTCATCACCTTCGAGAGCAAGACCTCAGAGCTGGGGGTCAAGGAGGTGCAGTTCGTCGTGTCGGACGGCACGCTCACCTCGACCGGCGTGCTCACCGTCGAGGTCAAGGCCCCCGGCAGCCTGAACCCGGTCGGCACCCCCGACTTCGCCACCACCTTCGTGGGCGAGACCGTGCTGGTCGAACCGCTCGCCAACGACGTGTCCCCGTCCGGCGAGCCCCTGGCCCTGATCGGGGTCAACGATGTGCCCGAAAACGTGACCGCCGTGCCGAACCTGGACCGCGGCACCGTCGCCGTCTCCGCTCCCGAGGCGGGCAGCTACGTCTTCACCTACAGCCTCGGCGCCGGGGCCGCGTCGAGCGTCGGCCTGATCCGGGTGGACGTGACCGAGAATCCAACCGAGGTGTTACCGCCGATCGCGGTCAAGGACACCGCCTACCTGCGCGCCGGCGAACCGCTCACGGTGCCGGTGCTGGGCAACGACGTGTCCCCGAGCGGCCGGGTGCTGGCGGTGCAATCCGTGGACACCTCGGGCGCCCAGGACCTGGTCTCGGTCGAAATCCTCACCAACACCGTGCTCCGGGTGACCGCCTCGGCGGCGCTGACCCAGCAGGTGCAGTTCACCTACACGATCAGCGACGGACAGGGCACCTCGACGGCCGGCATCACCATCGT
Source organism: Cryobacterium sp. TMT2-10 (assembly GCF_004403075.1). Taxonomy (NCBI): domain Bacteria; kingdom Bacillati; phylum Actinomycetota; class Actinomycetes; order Micrococcales; family Microbacteriaceae; genus Cryobacterium; species Cryobacterium sp. TMT2-10. Next base: position 28,941 of record NZ_SOGW01000126.1, read on the forward strand.
CCCGGTGCCGCCGCTTGTGAAGCACCAGCCCCCGGTGGCCGTCGACGACTCGGTCAGCGTGCGCGCGGGCGACATCGTGAGCGTGCCCGTGCTGGACAACGACTACCACCCGGACTCGGGAACGATGACGCTCTCGCCCGACCTCGTGGACACCGCCAACGCCGGGGGGCTCGCGTTCGTCACCGGTAAGCAGGTGCGCTACCAGGCCCCGAAGGAACCCGGCGCGTACAGCATCGCCTACGCCATCACCGACCCGTACCTGGAGACCGCGACCGCGGTCGTGCGCTTCACCGTGATCGGGCCGGACAAGGCGAATAACCGGGCGCCGACGCCGCTGCCGCTGACCATGCGCACGTTCGCAGACTCGATCATCAAGGTGCAGGTGCCCCTGGACGGCATCGACCCCGACGGCGACTCCGTCTACCTGACCGACGTGACGACGCCGCCGGCCCTCGGGCGCATCACCAAGCGGGGCAGTGATTTCTTCGTCTACGAGGCCTACCCCGGCACGGCCGGCACCGACTCCTTCACCTACGAGGTGGCGGACACCTACGGCGCCACGGCGACCGGGACCGTTCGGATCGGCGTGATCCCCCGGCCGGTGGCCCTCCTCCCGCCTAACGCCGTCGACGACGCGATCGAGATCAAACCGGGCCGCGCGGGATCGATCCCGGTCGTGCTCAACGACTCCGACCCGAACGGGTACAAGCTGACCCTCTCGAAGAAGCTGCCGGAGGTCCAGGAGGGCATCACTGCGAAGGTGAACGGCAGCCGGATCATCATCGATGCCCCCGCGGTCGAGGGCAGCTACACCCTGCGCTACGAGATCACCAATGGCCACGGCGGCGCGGCGACCGCGTTCGTGCAGGTCAAGGTGACCGCCGACGCCAAGGCCCAGTACCCGAGCGCCATCGACCACGTCATCGAGCCCAAGGACGTGCTCACCGAGAAGAGCGTCGACGTCAAGGTGCTCGACAAGGCCGAGAACCCCAGCGGCCTGATCGAAGACCTCGTGATCAGCCTCGAGGGCCCGAACGCGGCATCCGGCACGATCCTGCCCAATGGCACCGTCACCGTCACCCCGAAGAACGTGCGGCAGGCCATCGCCTACCGCCTCACCAACGACGTCGACAAGCTCAGCGCCACGGCCTTCATCATCGTTCCCGCCAAACCGGATCCGGACGAGAAAGAGAAGCCGGCCGCCGAGCAGGCCTTCCCGCCGCCCTTCCTGAAGGCGCTGCCGGAGCAGCTCGTGCGGATGAACGGTTCGAAGACCTGGAACCTGGCCGACATCGTGGAGGTCCCCTCCGGGCGGCCCGCCCTGATCCTCTCCGCGACGGCGACCAACGCGTCCGGGTCCTCGCCCCTGGTCGACCCGAGCACCCTGACCTTCGCCGCGGCTCAGGACTACCGCGGACCGGCCTCCGTCACCTTCGTGGTGACCGACGGCACCTCCGCCGGCGACCCGAAGGGAAACCAGGCGACCCTGACCATCCCGGTCACCGTGGGCGACCCGAACTCCGAAGATGTGCCGCCCACCTTCACACCCCCGAACGTGACGATCCAGGCCGGGGAGCCGGCGCTCGTCGTCAACCTGCGCACCTCCAGCGGGCACCCCAACCCCCAGATCGTGCAGCAGCTCAGCTACGGTCCGCCCGGGGGCACCTCGGCGGATGTCGCGGCGACCCTGAGCGGCGCCGACCTCTCGATCTCGGCGCCGCTCGGCGTGCAGCCGGGCAAGAAGGTCACCCTCTCGTTCACGGTCACCTACAAGGAGTTCACGATTCCGGGGTCGGTGAACGTGACGGTCGTGTCCTCCACGCGGGCCAAGCCGCAGGCCGTCGACGATTCCGGGCCGAACGGCACCGGCATCGAGACCCGGCCGAGCCAGTCCGTCGCCATCCCCGTGCTGGACAACGACTACAACCCCTACGCGCAGGACGGGAAGCCCCTCACGGTGATCTCGGCCGCCATCGAGCAGCAGGTCGGCACTGCGACGGTCAGCCACACCGCCTCCGGGGTCACGGTGAAGACCGGCTCGGGCGCCACCGGAACCCTGACCGTGGTCTACCGGATCCAGGACGCCACGCGGGACCCGGGCCGCGAAACGCAGGGACGCGTCACGCTCGTCATCCGTAACGTTCCGGATGCCCCCAACACCCCGACCGCGGTCGAGGGCGACGGCAGCGCCACCGTGAAGTTCGCCGCTCCGCCGTCGAACAACTCGCCGATCACCAGGTACACCATCAGCTGGACCGCCGGCGGCGGCGGGAGCCTCGACGTGATGTCGGCAGGCACCCATGCCATCGGCGGCCTCCGGAACGGGACGAACTACTTATTCACCGTCTCCGCCTGGAACGCGATCGGCCAGGGCAGCGCCTCAGGGGCGAGCAACACGGTCACGCCCTTCGGGGTGCCGGGCGCACCGGCGAGCGCGAACCTGGACGCGCCGGGACAGGGCACCGGGGCCCTGAGCCTGGCCTGGTCCGCCCCGTCCAGCGATGGCGGCCGCGGTGTCACGAGCTACAACTACCAGTGGATCCAGGGCAGCAACGGCACCGGGTCCACCGGCGGGGCTCGCACGGCCTCGGCCACCGGCACGGTGAACACCCCCTACCAGTACCAGGTGCAGGCCTGCAACGCGCGCGGGTGCAGCGGGTGGACCCAGTCGAACGTGGCCACGCCCCAGCCCGCGCCGCCGCCCCCGCCGCCGGCGCCGCCGACGCTCGCCATTCGTGACGGCGGCGGCGGAGCGCCGGTCGGGAACTGGATCGCGTTCGACTACGCCCGGATTCCGAACGGCACGTACACGGTGCAGATCGTCACGGGAAGCGGTTACCGCTTCACGGCCCAGAATTTCACCCTCTCCGGAGCGGGCACCCAACGCACCGGCAGCTACATGGACCGGTCGACGGCCGTCGCCGGACAGTACGGCAACCAGGACGTCCGAGTCGAGATATCCGGTCCGATCAGTCTGAACAGCCCCTGGCAACGGTGGGCCACGGCTCCCTAGGCGCCTCGCCGACACGAGCTCATCACGTACGCACTTAGGAGACACAATGGCAGTAACACAGGAGCAGGCCGACTGGTTCGCCGAGGCCTTCGGACGCCTCGTCGGCAACGTCAACGAGGCGATCCTCGGCAAGGACCAGGTGGTGCGCCTCGTCGTGGCGGCGATGCTCACCAGCGGGCACGTGCTGCTGGAGGACTTCCCCGGAACCGGCAAGACCGTGCTGGCCAAGGCCCTGGCCAAGACGCTGGACGGCACCAACTCGCGCATCCAGTTCACGCCGGACCTGCTGCCCTCCGACGTGACCGGAGTGACCATCTACGACCAGGGCAAGGGACTCTTCGAGTTCCACAAGGGCCCGATCTTCGCATCGATCGTGCTGGCGGACGAGATCAACCGGGCCAGCCCGAAGACCCAGTCCGCCCTGCTCGAGGTGATGGAGGAGGGACGAGTCACGGTCGACGGCGTGAGCCACGAGGTCGGCAGCCCCTTCATGGTCATCGCCACCCAGAACCCGGTCGAACAGGCCGGCACCTACACGCTGCCGGAAGCCCAGCTCGACCGGTTCCTGATCAAGACCTCGCTCGGCTATCCCGACCACGACACGGCCGTCGCCCTGCTCCTCGACTCGTCCAACCGGGCCAGGGACTCGAAGATCTCGGCCATCATCGCCTCCAGCTCGGTGAACTCGATGGTGCAGCTGGCCTCGGAGGTCTTCGTCGACGAATCGGTGCTCGGATACCTGAACGAGATCGTCACGGCCACCCGCACCGATCCGTCCTCGACGCTCGGGGTCAGCATGCGCGGCGCGCTCTCGCTGGCCCGCGCCGCGAAGACGTGGGCGCTGTCCCAGGCCCGCACCTACGTCACCCCCGACGACATCCGCGACCTGGCCGTGCCCGTGCTCGCGCACCGCATCATGGTCGACCCGGAGGCCGACTTCGCCGGCGTCACCGCGGAGGACATCGTCAGCCGGATCCTGGTCGAGGTCGCACCACCCGCCTACCGCGCCGCATGACCCGCGTCGCCGAGAAGGTTCCCCGCCCCGTGTCCCCGGCGGAACACGCCGTGGTGTCGCTCCGGCGAGCCCTCGGCGACTCCCGGCGCACGGTCTTCCGGCTGCTCGGCCAGCTGGCCCGGCGCGCCTGGCAGGCCGCGAAACCGGTCACGGATCTCGTCGGCCCGGTCGGCTGGCTGACGCTCGCCGCATCCGTGGCCGCCTTCCTGATCAGCGGCCTGTCCGGGTGGGCCGAGTTCACCTACCTCGCCACCACCCTGCTGGCGGCCCTCCTGGTCGCGGTCGTCTTCATCTTCGGACGCGCGACCTACGCCGTCGACGTGGCGCTGAACCCGCACCGGGTCGTCGCGGGGGAGCGTGCCCTCGGCCAGATGACCGTGGCCAACTCGGGGGAGAAGAGTCTGCTCCCGGTGCGGATGGAGCTGTCGGTCGGCACCGGGGTCGCCGAATTCGTGATCCCCGGGCTGGCACCCGCGGTCCGGCACGAGGAACTGTTCGCCGTGCCGACCCACCATCGCGCCGTCATCGTGGCCGGCCCCGCCGTGTCGGTACGCGGCGACCAGCTGGGGCTGCTGCGCCGCACGGTGCGGTGGACCGACCCGGTGGAACTGTTCGTGCACCCGGTCACCACCCGGCTGCAGTCCTCCGCGGCGGGCCTGGTGCGCGACCTTGAGGGGGAGATCACCCGCAAGATCACCAACAACGACATCTCCTTCCACGCGCTGCGCGCCTACGTGCCCGGCGACGCGCTCCGGAACGTGCACTGGCGCACCTCGGCGCGCACCGGCCAGCTGATGGTGCGGCAGTTCGAGGAGACCCGCCGGTCCCAGCTGACCATCGTGCACACCTCAGAAACCGCCCACTACGCCTCGGACGAGGAATTCGAGCTCGGTGTGTCGGCGACGGCCTCGCTGGCGCTGCAGGTGATCCGTGACGGCACCCGGGTCAGCGTGGTGACCGAGGACCGGCTGCTCACCACCAAGACCGCGGTGGCCCTCCTCGACGATTCCTGCCGGATCGCCCCGGTGACGGACCTGTACCCGACGCTGCGCGACTTCGCCCGCGACGCCACCCGCCGGCTGCCGGCCCCCAGCGTCGTGATGATCGTGGCCGGGTCGCTGCTCGAACTGCGCGAGTTCCGCGCGGTGCAGACGCTCTTCGGGCCCGAAACCAAGACGCTCGCCTTCCGGATGGAACTCGGCTCGACCCCCCGGCTCACCAGCGTGTCCGGGCTCACCGTGATCACCCTCGGCCAGCTCACCGACCTGCCCGCACTGCTCCGGCGGGTGAACGGATGAGCCGCCTCCGCTCGGTGCCCGCCCAGAGACTGCCCGCCCGCGCCTGGTCCGACATCGCTGTGCTCAGCGCCCTGTCCCTGCTCGGTGTGCTCGGCTTCGAAACCTCGTTCGGGGACTACAACTTCCTCCTCGCCGGCCTGGGCGGACTCCTCGTCGGAACCGGGATCGCTGTCCTGGCCTACCTGCTCCGCCTCGGCACCCTGGTCAGCGTCCTCGCCGCGGTCCTCGCCTACTTCCTGCTCGGCACGCCCTTCACCATGCCGCAGCAGGGGCTGCTCCTCCTGTTCCCGAGCCTGGCCTCCTCGGCCGGCCTCGCCCTCGGCGCGGTGTTCGGCTGGGCCGACATCGTCACCCTCGGCACCCCGGTCGAAGCGCCGTACTACATGCCGGTGCTGCCCTATTTCGCGGCCTGGCTGATCGCCCTCGTCGGCACAATGCTCGCCTCCCGCTGGCTGCCGCTGCGCCCCCGCACGGTCTGGCGCTCGAGCGCGCTCCTGGCCGGGCCGGTGCTCCTCTACCTGGCCGGCATCCTGATGGGAACGGATGAGGCCTACTACGCCGGCATCCGGGGGGTCGCCTTCGCCGTGATCGCCCTGATCTGGCTCGGCTGGCGTCGGTCGCAGCTGGCGACCGCCGACCGGGTGGGCTCCTCCCGGCTGCTCCGGCGCAAGCTGGTCGGCACCGGCACGCTCATCCTCGGCACCGTGCTGATCGGCGCCCTCGCCGGCGCTGCGCTCGCCCCCGTGCAGGCGCAGCGCTTCGTGCTGCGCGAGGAGATCCAGCCCCCGTTCGACCCGCTGCAGTTCCCGAGCCCGCTGGCCGGGTTCCGCCAGTACACGAAGACCCTCGCCGACACCCCGCTGTTCACGGTCGAGGGCCTGCAGACCGGGCAGCTCCTGCGCCTGGCCAGCATGGACTCCTACGACGGCAAACTGTGGAACGTGGCCGGCGTCGCCGGCGTCGCCGGCTCCGAGGGCGGGCAGGCCGGCTTCCGCCTGGTCGGCCGCACCATCCCCGACCCGCCGCTGGTCACCAGCGTCGCGTTCAGCACGGTCACCGTCACCGGTTCCGGCTACGCGGATGTCTGGCTCCCCGGCGTCGGCTATCCCACCACGGTCGACTTCGACGACTCGAAGAGCAGCGCAGAGGCCGAGAACCTGCGCTACAACGCGGGAACCGGCACCGCCGTGCTCACCAGCGGCGTGAAGAACGGCTACACGTACACCACCCGCGCCGCCGTGCAGCAGTCCTACAAGGACGAAGACCTGGAGAAGGTCCCGGTCGCCACCGTGTCCCTGCCGGCGGCGGAGAACATCCCGGACGTCGTGGTGGCCAAGGCCACCGAGTACACCGGCGGTGCCGACACCCCGATCGACAAGCTGCGCGCCATCCAGAAGGCCCTGAAAACGCAGGGATTCCTCAGCCACGGCCTCGCCTCCGACGGCATCCCGTCCCGGGCCGGGCACGGCGCGGACCGCATCGACGAGCTGTTCACCCGCAGCCAGATGGTCGGCGACCAGGAGCAGTACGCCGCCGCCATGGCGCTGATGGCCCGCAGCCTGAACTACCCGGCGCGCGTGGTGATGGGGTTCGCCCCGGCCGTGCCCGACGGGGCCACGAGCGTCGAGGTGACCGGTTCCGACGTCACGGCCTGGGTGGAGGTCGCGTTCGAGGGCGTGGGCTGGGTCCCGTTCTTCCCGACCCCCGACCAGACGGATGTGCCGCAGGACCAGACTCCGAAACCGAAGTCCGTGCCGCAGCCCCAGGTGCGCCAGCCCCCGCGGTCCGACAACCAGTCGGACGACCTGCTGACCGCCGTCGAGATCGACGACACGAAGAAGGACGACAAGGACAAGGCCTTCACCCTGCCCGGCTGGGCCTGGGCGCTCGGCGGGATCGTCGGGATCCCGATGCTGCTGATCCTGGGTCCGGTGCTCGTCATCGGCGCACTCAAGGGCCGTCGGCGTCGCCGGCGCCGCACCCGCGGCAGCGGGGACACCCGGGTCGCCGGGGCCTGGGACGAGGTCACCGACGGCTACGCCGAACTGGGCTTCCAAGTGCCGCGGGGCACCACCCGGCGGCTGATCGCCACCGAGGTCGAGTCCCAGCTGGTCGGCCAGGCCGGACCGGCCACGGGGGACATCCGTCTGATGCCGCTCGCTGAGCTCTGCGACCACGCCGTCTTCAACGGGGAGCAGATCGACGACGAGCTGGTGGAGCGCAGCTGGAACGAGGCGCTGGACTCGCTGCACCGCGCGGAAACGTCCGTCGGCCGGCTGCGCCGCCTGTTCAGCCGGTTCCGGATCCGCTCCCGACGGGACTGGAGCCGGGTCGACCTGTCGAAGTAGCCCACCGCAGGAAGCAGCGCACCGCAGATAGAGTGGCGAGGTGGACAAACCCGGATTCATCCTCCCGCCGCCGTGGCTGAGCCCGGCACCGGCCGCCGACGAGTCGGACCCGGACGACGAGGTCGCGACCGACAGCACCACGATGCGCGCCTCCTTCCCGGCGTTCCGGCCGATCCAGGCGGAACCGAGGCGGCCACGTCGCTGGCTGCTGACCTTCGAAGACGGCCAGGCGGTCGACGTGGCCGGGGCCGTCGTGCTGGGGCGCAGCCCGGCCCCGGTCCCCGGGCACCCGGATGCCCGGCTCGTCTCCGTGCAGGACCCGGCCCGGTCGGTGTCGAAGACCCACGCCGTCGTCTTCATCGCGGACCACGGCCTCTCGGTGACCGACCTGGACTCGACCAACGGCGTGTCGGCGACGGTTCCCGACGGCGCCTGGACCGATCTCGAGCCGGGGGCGACGCAGAATCTTCTGCCGGGTTCTGTGCTGATGCTGGGCCAATTCACGGTCCAGGTCGCCCTCGAATGAGCGCCGCACTGCAACCGTGCAGACGCGAAGTGTTAGCCTGTTCGGGTGCTGCCCGGTCGAATCCTCCTTCTCTGCCGCGACGAGTGCCAGTTCTGAGGCCTCTCTCGTCGTGGGGTTTGTTGTCGGCTGATTACCCACTGTTGAGGAAGACGCACACCCATGACTGAAGCAACACTGCCCGCGGCCGCATCGAACACCGTCGCACCATTCACGGCCGGCCCGGGCGCCGTTCGACCGCGCACCCTGGCCGAGAAGGTCTGGGACAAGCACCTCGTCGCCAAAGGCGAAGACGGCACCCCCGACCTGATCTACATCGACCTGCACCTCGTGCACGAGGTCACCAGCCCGCAGGCCTTCGACGGGCTGCGCCTGGCCGGGCGCCGACTGCGCCGACCCGACCTCACCATCGCCACGGAAGACCACAACACTCCGACGCTCGCGATCGACAAGCCCATCGCCGACCTCACCAGCCGCACCCAGATCGAGACCCTCCGCCGCAACTGCGAGGAATTCGGCGTGCGGCTGCACTCCCTCGGCGACATCGAACAGGGCATCGTGCACGTCGTCGGACCGCAGCTGGGCCTGACCCAGCCGGGCATCACCGTCGTCTGCGGCGACTCGCACACCTCCACCCACGGCGCCTTCGGGGCCATGGCGCTGGGCATCGGCACCAGCGAGGTGGAGCACGTCATGGCCACCCAGACCCTGCCGCTGAAGCCGTTCAAGACCATGGCCATCACCGTGGACGGCACCCTGCGCCCCGGCGTCACGGCCAAGGACATCATCCTCGCCGTGATCGCGAAGATCGGCACCGGCGGCGGCCAGGGCTACGTACTCGAATACCGCGGCAGCGCCATCCGTGCCCTCTCAATGGAGGGGCGCATGACGATCTGCAACATGTCGATCGAGGCCGGTGCCCGCGCCGGCATGGTGGCCCCGGATGCGACCACCTACGACTACCTGCACGGCCGCGCCCACGCGCCGGCCGGTGCGGACTGGGACGACGCGGTCGCCTACTGGGAGACCCTCGCCACCGACGAGGGAGCCACCTTCGACGCCGAGGTGATCCTGGACGCCTACGCACTGGAGCCCTTCGTCACCTGGGGCACCAACCCCGGCCAGGGCGTCTCGCTGAGCGAGACCGTGCCGGACCCGTCCGTCATCCCCGACGCCAACGAACGGTCCGCGGCCGAACGGGCCCTCGAGTACATGGATCTGGCAGCCGGCACCCCGATGAAGGAGATCCGGGTGGACACCGTCTTCCTCGGCTCCTGCACCAACAGCCGGGTCGAGGACCTGCGCGCCGCGGCAGAGATCGTCAAGGGCCGCACCCTGGCCGCCGGGTTGCGCATGCTCGTCGTGCCCGGCTCCGCCCGCGTCAGGATCGAGGCCGAGGCCGAGGGCCTCGACAAGATCTTCACCGATTTCGGCGCCGAGTGGCGCTTCGCGGGCTGCTCGATGTGCCTGGGCATGAACCCCGACCAGCTGGCCCCGGGCGAGCGGTGCGCCTCGACCAGCAACCGAAACTTCGAGGGCAGGCAGGGCAAGGGCGGTCGCACGCACCTCGTTTCGCCGCTCGTCGCCGCGGCGACCGCAATTCGCGGCACGCTGTCCAGCCCGTGGGACCTGGTCCAGGACGGAGACAACCAGTAATGGAAAAATTCACCAAAGTCACCGGCATCGCGCTGCCGCTGCGCCGCTCCAACGTCGACACCGACCAGATCATCCCCGCCGTGTACCTCAAGCGCGTGACACGGACCGGCTTCGAGGACGCCCTGTTCGCCGGCTGGCGCACCGATCCGGACTTCGTGCTGAACCGGCCGGAATACCAGGGCGCCCGCGTGCTCGTGGCCGGCGCGGACTTCGGCACCGGTTCCTCGCGCGAGCACGCCGTGTGGGCGCTGCGCGACTACGGCTTCGACGTGGTGCTCAGCCCCCGGTTCGGTGACATCTTCCGCGGCAACGCCGGCAAACAGGGTCTCCTGGCCGGCCAGATCTCCGAGGCCGACGCGCAGCGTCTGTGGGACATCATCGAGGCAGCCCCGGGCATCGAGCTGACGGTCGACCTGGTCTCCCGCACGGCCCGCGTCGGCGACCTCAGCGTTGCGTTCGAGATCGACGACTACACCCGTTGGCGCCTGCTCGAAGGCCTCGACGACATCGGCCTGACCCTGCGCGACGAGGCGCGGATCGAAGAATTCGAATCCTATCGGGAGCCCTGGCGGCCCCGCACTCTCCCCGCAAAGCAGGTAACACAGTGAACACCATCAGCGAAATCGCCAAGAACCGCGACGACGACCAGAGCAGGGACGACGCCCAGAACCGGGAGAACGCCCAGAACTGGGGCGCCGCCGTCGGCCTGCAGGGCGACCGGATCACCATCCGCGGCGGCATCCCGCTGGTCGGCCGGATCGAGCTGAAGGGTGCCAAGAACCTGGTCACCAAGGCCATGGTCGCGGCGCTCCTCGGCGAGACGCCCAGCGTGCTCAAGAACGTGCCCAACATCAGCGACGTGCGCATCGTGCGCCAGCTCCTCGAGGTGCACGGCGTCAAGGTCACCGACGGCGCCGAACCGGGCGAGCTGCAGCTCGACCCGGTGGACGTCGAGAGCGCGCACTTCGCCGCGATCGACGCTCACGCCGGCTCCTCGCGCATCCCGATCCTGTTCTGCGGCCCGCTGCTGCACCGCCTCGGCGAGGCATTCATCCCCGACCTCGGCGGCTGCCGCATCGGCGACCGCCCGATCGACTACCACCTGGACGTGCTGCGCAAGTTCGGCGCCGTCGTCGAGAAGCAGCCCAACGGCATCCGGATGTCCGCGCCCAACGGGCTCAAGGGCACCAAGGTGTCCCTGCCCTACCCGAGCGTCGGCGCCACGGAACAGGTGCTCCTCACCGCCGTGCGCGCGGAGGGCATCACCGAGCTCAAGGGCGCGGCGATCGAGCCCGAGATCATGGACCTGATCAACATCCTGCAGAAGATGGGCGCTGTCATCACGGTCGACACCGATCGGGTGATTCGGATCGAGGGCGTCGAACGGCTCGAAGGCTACAACCACCGCGCCCTGTTCGACCGCAACGAGGCCGCCAGCTGGGCGGCCGCGGCCCTGGCCACCGACGGCGACATCTTCGTCGGCGGCGCCCGCCAGCCCGAGATGCTCACCTTCCTGAACGTGTTCCGCAAGGTCGGCGGGGCGTTCGACATCGAAGACGACGGCATCCGTTTCTACCACCCGGGCGGCGACCTCAAGCCCGTCATCATCGAGACGGATGTCCACCCGGGCTTCATGACGGACTGGCAGCAGCCGCTCGTGATCGCCCTCACCCACGCGCACGGCGTTTCGATCGTGCACGAGACCGTCTACGAGCAGCGGTTCGGCTTCGTCGACGCGCTGGTCGAGATGGGCGCGACCATCCAGATCCACCGCGAATGCCTGGGCGGGCACCCCTGCCGCTTCGGCCAGCGCAACTTCAACCACTCGGCCGTCATCACCGGGCCGACGAAGCTGCACGGCGCCGACATCGAGGTTCCTGACCTGCGCGGCGGCTTCAGCCACCTGATCGCGGCCCTCACCGCGTCCGGAACGTCCACCGTGAGCAACGTCGGCATCATCAGCCGCGGCTACGAGAACTTCATCACCAAGCTTCAACTGTTGGGAGCTGACTTCGATCTCGAAGGATAATGGGGCCGTGCCAGCATCAGATCCAGCGCCAGTGTCAGGTCCAGGGCGCGTGTCAGATCCAGCGCCCCGGAACAACAGCTCCACCCCAGCCGTGAACCCGGGCCGGGAGCGTTCGGAGACCCGGCGCCCATCCGTGTTCTGGGCGCTGGCGCTGATCATCCTCCCGGTGATCAACCTGGCCGTGCGGTTCAAGGTCACCGATGTCGGCAAGTTCCCGCGCACCGGAGCATTCGTGATGGCGCCCAACCACTTCAGTGAGATCGACCCGGTCCTGATGGGCGTGCTCAGCTGGAAGCTGGGGCGGGCGCCGCGGTTCCTGGCGAAGGCATCCGTCTTCACGCTCCCGGGGCTCGGCTGGCTGCTGCGCAAATCCGGGCAGATCCCGGTGCAGCGCGGCGGCAGCGTGCGCGGCAGTGAGCCGGTCAAGGCCGCCGAGCGTCTCGTCGAACGCGGGCAGATGGTCGTGGTCTACCCGGAGGGGTCGCTGACCCGCGACCCTGACCTGTGGCCGATGCGCGGCAAGTCCGGCGCCGTGCGGATAGCCCTGGAACGGGGCATCCCGGTCGTCCCCGTCGCCCACTGGGGTGCCCAGCAGATCATGCCGCGCTACTCGAAGAAGCTGAGCCTGTTCCCGCGCAGGACCGTGCTCGTCAAGATCGGCGATCCGCTCGACCTCGCCGAGTTCCGCGGCCGCAACCTCGATTCGGCCACCCTGAACGAGGCGACCAAGGTCGTCATGGACGCCATCACCCAGCTGCTCGAAGACCTTCGGGGTGAAACGGCGCCGACCAAGCGCTGGAACCCGGCCGAGCACGACCAGAAAGAGACCGGCCGTTTTGAAGCCTAAGATCCTGCCAGGCAAACGCGTCGCCGTTCTCGGAGCCGGAAGCTGGGGAACGACGTTCGCGAAGATCCTCACCGACGGCGGGGCGGATGTCGTGCTCTGGGCCCGGCGCCCCGAACTCGCCCGGGAGATCACCGAGGCCCGGCGCAACAGTGACTACCTCCCCGGCATCAACCTGCCGGTCGGCCTCCGCGCCACGTCCAGGCTCGACCTGGCCCTGGCCGGCGCCGAGCAGGTGTTCGTGTCCGTGCCGAGCCAGTCGCTGCGCGAGAACCTGATCCTGGCCGAACCGTTCCTGGCCCCCGGCGCGATCGTGGTGTCGCTGATGAAGGGCGTCGAGCGCGGCTCCGGGCTTCGGATGAGCCAGATCATCGCCGAGCTCCTCCCGATCGACCCTGACCTGATCGCGGCCATCTCCGGCCCCAACCTGGCCCTCGAGATCGCGAAGGAGCAGCCGACGGCCGCCGTCGTCTCCTCCAACAGCCTCGAGACCGCCCAGGCCGTCGCCATGCTGGCCCGCAACCGCTACTTCCGGTCGTATGTGAACACGGATGTCATCGGCACTGAATTCGGCGGCGTGCTCAAGAACCTCATCGCCGTGGCCATCGGCATCGTCGACGGCGTCGGCTACGGCGAGAACACCAAGGCGTCGATCATCACCCGGGGCCTGGTCGAGATGACCGACTTCGCGGTGGCGTACGGCGCGCATCCGGAGACGCTGGCCGGCCTCGCCGGCCTGGGCGACCTGATCGCCACCTGCCAGTCGCCGCTCTCGCGGAACAACACCGCCGGACGCCTCCTCGGCCAGGGTTACGGCATCGCCGACGTCGTCAAGCAGATGCAGCAGACCACCGAAGGCCTCGCATCCGTCGGCCCTATTCTCGATCTCGCCCGTGCCAAGGGGGTGGACATGCCCATCGTCGAGCAGGTCCGCCAGGTGCTGGCCGGTACTCTAAAACCGCGGGACCTCGCCCCGCACCTCACCACGGACTCGGCTGAGCCGCAGGGCGAAAGGACGAATGATGGACAAGCTCACGGTAGCGCTGCTCTTTGGGGGTCGTTCAAGCGAACATTCGATCAGCTGCGCCACAGCGGGGGGCGTCCTCGCGGCGATTGACCGCGACCGCTACAACGTCATCCCGATCGGGATCACCCGCGACGGAGCCTTCGTGCTCGAAGCGGATGACCCGGTCCGGTTCGCCCTGGACGCCGCGGAACTGCCGGAGGTGTTCGACAACGGCACCCGGGTGCGGTGGCCGGAGAGCAGCCTCAGCCGCCAGCTGACCGTCAGCGACGGCGCCGGGTACCGTTCGCTCGGCAACGTGGACGTGGTCTTCCCGATCCTGCACGGTCCGTTCGGCGAGGACGGGACCGTGCAGGGGCTGCTCGAACTGGTCGGCCTGCCGTACGTCGGCTCGGGCGTGCTGGCGTCGGCGCTGGGCATGGACAAGCACTTCACCAAAACCGTCTTCCAGCAGGCCGCCCTGCCGGTGGCCCCGTGGCGCACCATCACGGCGGCCGAGTGGGCCGAGGCGCCCGGCATGGCGTTCGCCGCCGCCGAGCAGCTCGGGCTGCCCGTGTTCGTGAAGCCCGCCCGGGCCGGGTCGAGCGTCGGCGTCAGCCGCGTGGCGCACCTGGACCAGCTGGCCGAGGCGATGCGGGTGGGCCTCGCCGAAGACAGCAAGGTACTGATCGAGGCCGGCCTGTCGGGACGCGAACTCGAGATCGGCGTGCTGCAGGGCCGTCCGGGGGAGCCGACCCGGGCATCCGTGCCGGGAGAGGTGCGCGTCACCGGACGTGACTTCTACGACTTCGCCGCCAAGTACCTCGGCGCGGACGGGATCGAACTCGTCTGCCCCGCGGCTCTCGGCGCCGGGGAAGTGGCCGAGATGCAGGACCTCGCCATCCGCGCGTTCGACGCGATCGACGGCGCCGGCCTGGCCCGGGTGGACTTCTTCCTGACCGGGGACGGTTGGGTCATCAACGAGATCAACACCATGCCCGGGTTCACCCCGATCTCGATGTTCCCGACCTGCTGGCTCGCCACCGGGTACACCTACCCGCAGCTGATCGACGAGCTGATCGCGGTGGCGCTGGCCCGCCGCGCCCTTCCCGCCGCACTGCGCCTGTCGGTCTAACCAGCCGCACCCCGCCCGTCCCGCTGTCCCCGCCCGTCCCGCTGTCCCCACCCGTCCCGCCACCCCCACCCCCAAAAGGCCCGGGCTCGGTCCCGCCGAGCCGTGAGTTTCGCCCCCGTTTTTTGATTTTTCAGGGGCGCTTCTCACGGCTCGGCGGGGTCTTGGGGCTCTTGCCGGGGCTACGCCTTCTGCACCGTGATGGTCCAGTGGGCGTCCCCGACGCGATCGAAATGGGTGACCGGGTAGCCGTTCTCGGCGGCCCAGCGCGGTAGGGCATCCGTCGCCTGGGTGCAGTCGAAGTTGATGGTGAGTTCGTCGCCGAGGTCGAGCTTCAGGATGGCGTCACCGGCCTCCACGAGCGGGAATGGGCAGACCTGACCGTCGGTTTCGAGTACGTACTGTGCCATGTCGGGCTTCCTTTTCTTGGGTGATGCGGGGTGATGCTGGTTGATGCGGGTAGCTACCGGGGGACCGGGATGCGGACGGGGGAGACCCCGACCCGCGCGGACCCGGTGATGAAGAGGCGCGTCGCGGCGCCGGTGCCGATGATCATGAAGACCAGCGATACCCAGCCCTGGAGGCCGAAGGTGGCGGTGTCGACCATGCCGTTGCCGATGGTGCAGCCGCCGGCCAGGCTAGCTCCGACGCCCATCAGCGCCCCGCCGATGATGCTGCGGATGGTCGTGGTGGCATCGGGCAGCCGCACGCGGAACTCGCCGCTGCCTCTGGCGGCGATGAAGGAGCCGAGCAGGATGCCGATCACCAGGTAGACGCCCCAGTCGATCGCCTGGGGATCGCCGCGCACGAGGTAGTTGACGATGTTCGAGGACGGCCCGGTGACGCCGAGCCCGGACTCGCGGCCGGTTGCCCAGCTGAGCGGCCAGGCGAGGATGGCGAGCGGTGCGATGATCAGTGCCGTGGTGAACGCGCCCCACTTCTTCTCGAAAAGGAGGTGACGGATGCCGCTGGTGCGGGCCGGGAGGGACGCGAGCGTCAGGGGCGACCGCCGACGCAGGTGATACCGGGCCAGCAGTCCGACGCCGGTGACGAGCAGCGCGACCAGCACCCACGGTGAGATGCCGAGGACACCGTGGATGGTGGAACCCTCCACGGTGATGCCGCGGAGCGCCGCGACCGGGGCGGACAGCGCGCCGGTTTTCGAGATGGCGGCGAAGAGGGCGTAGAAGATCAGGGCGAACCAGCTGCCCACCAGACCCTCGCCGGCGCGGTAGTAGGTGCCCGTGGCGCATCCGCCGGCCAGCACGATGGCGAAACCGAAGATGAACGCGCCGAGGATCGTGGCCAGCCAGGCGAACGGCTGGGGGTCGAGGGTGATGACACCTGCCGCGTCGAGGGCGAATACGCCCACACTCTGCACGGCGATGACGATCAGGAAGGCGGTCAGCCAGCGGGTGCTGCCCGTGATCCAGAGGTCCCGGAATGCTCCGGTCACGCAGAACCTGCCCCGCTGCATGGTGAAGCCCAGGGCGACGCCCAGGCCGAGTCCGGTCAGAAGCATGTCGTGTCCCCGTCCATCAGTGGCCGCAGCCAACCGGCGGCGACTCCCCGGAGACGTTACGTGCCCACCGGTGGCCGCGCTCCCGGACGTCGCGGCGTGACGGCATGAGACGTAACACTTGACAATGCCCCCGTTGCCGAGGCAGGAGGCAGGCGCGGCGGCCAAGGTGCCGTCGCCGCTCCGCGAAACCTCGTCGCGAAACCTCGTCGAGCCGTGAGTTCCGCCCCTCCGACGGCACGAAAGTGGGGCCGAACTCACGGTTCGGCGGGCTTGGCGAGCCGGCGAGCCGGCGGGGCTGCCGGGGCTCTGCGGGCCGGGCGTGCGGTTACTGGGCCGGGGCCGCGGTCTCGCCGTCGGTCGGCAGCAGCAGGTCTTCGGCGCCGAGGCACTTGCCGGTCGCGGGGATGTTCTCCACCGCGTTGGCCAGGTCCACCAGCACCGTCGAACCGCTGACCTTGTCCGAGTCGATCACCAGCTCCGTGGCCGGGTCGCGGCCGTAGGTGGTGTACCGATACAGGGGGGCGTCGGTGTCGTCTTCGATCCAGTCGATGCCGTTGACGGTGAGGCAGGGCAGGGTGGTCGGGGCGGGCACGTCCACGCCGCAGTGCAGTAGCACGGCCGACGGGGTGCCCCAGGCGCCGGTTGACTGGGCGTTGGTCTCCCGCTCCGGCAGGGATGCGACCGTGGTCGGCAGGCGCACGATCAGGTCGGCGCAGGTGGGGTTGACGGCATCCGTCGCCGGTTCCATCGGCACGATGGCGGTGCAGCCGGTGAGCAGCACGCTGCCCGTCACGAGGGTGATCGTGAGGCCGGCACGGATGAGGCGGATGCGGGAGGTCATTGCATTCAGGCTACCGTTTGATGCATGACGAATGCTGCGGGCGCGATGCTCCCCACGAGTGAGACGCCGGCGAGAGAAACCCTGGCCGATCTGAGCGAAGGGGAGGTGCTCGCCCGCATCTTCCCCCGGCTGCCGGGCGCGGCCGCCCAGCTCCTGGGCCCGGGGGACGACGCCGCCGTGCTGTCGGCCCCGGACGGCCGCTACGTCGTCACCACGGACATGATGATCCAGGGGCCGGACTTCCGTCTCGCCTGGTCGAGCCCGCACGACCTCGGCTGGAAGGCCGCGGCCACGAACCTGTCCGATGTCGCTGCGATGGGCGCACGCCCCACCGCGCTGGTGGTGGCGATCGCCGCACCCCCGTCGACGCCGATCGGCGTGATCGAGGGCATCGCGGACGGCCTGCGGGACTGCTGCGAGGCGTTGGCGCCCGGCTGCGGGGTCGTCGGCGGCGACCTGTCCGCCTCGGACGCCCTGACGCTCGCCGTGACGGCCTTCGGCGACCTGGAGGGGCGCGGGCCCGTCCTCCGCTCCGGGGCGCGGCCAGGCGACGTCGTTGCGCTGGCGGGGCGTCTCGGTGAGGCTGCACAGGGCCTCGAGCTGCTGTTCCGGCTCGCCGTGAACGCCGACGGGGTCCCGGATGCCGAGCTCGCGGCGGCGCTGCGGGCGCAGCATCCCGAGGAAGTCGCCGCCCAGCTCGCCCCGGTGCCGCCCATCGACCGGGGCCCGGCTGCCGCCCTCGCCGGCGCGACGGCCATGCTGGACGTGTCGGACGGTCTCGCGATCGACGCCGGCCGCCTTGCCCGGGCCAGCGGCGTGGGCATCGACTTCGACCGCGCCGCCCTCGGCGAGAACGTCGAGCGTGCCCTCGGCGGAGGCGAGGACCACGGCCTCCTCGCGACATTCCCGGCCGGCACCGACCTTCCGGACGGTTTCCGGGCGCTGGGCACGGTCACGGATGCCGCCGGCACGATCCTGCTCGATGGTCGCCCGCACGGCCAGGGCGGCTGGGACCCCTACCGAGGCTGGGACGGCTCCGTCCGCTGAGCCGGCGACCCCGGGCATCCGCGACCCCGAGCGCGACCCGGGCATCCGCGACCCCGAGCGCGTCGCGGCGCACCCTGTGCCCGCGGGCGCACGCTGGAACCTGCGCCGCCGGCCACAACCTGCGCCGCGAGGCCCGTGACGGACGCCGGCGACCCGCTCAGTCGGTCGCGGGCCGCGCCAGTGACGCGTACCAGACGGTGGTGTCGCCGTAGTCCTTGCGCCGGTCGGCCTCGAGGCCGGGGCCCCACTCCGGCTCGGGCGAGCGCGAGCTCCGCTCCACGACCACGAGGGCATCCGGGTCCAGCAGGGGCGTCAGCGCAGCGAGGTTGTGGCCGAGTTCGGCCTCGGGGAGGTCGTACGGCGGGTCGAGGAAGACGAGGTCGAAGCCGTCGCCGGTGCTGGCCAGAAACGACTGCACGGCCTGCGCCGTCACCTTGATCTTCGGGGCGTCCTTCTTCGGGGCGGCCCGCAGCACGGCCTCCGCGTTCTTGCGGCACAGCGCGGCGGCGCCGAAGCCGTTCTCGACCAGCGTCACGATCCGCGCTCCCCGGCTGGCCGCCTCCAGGCCCAGCGCGCCCGACCCCGCGTAGAGGTCGAGAACCCGGGTGCCACGGATGATGTCGCGCGCGTCGAGCGCGGAGAAGATCGCCTCGCGCACGCGGTCGCTGGTGGGTCGGGTGCCGGTCCGGGGGACCGCCAGGGGCAGGGAACCGGCAAAACCGGCAACGATTCGCGTCATAACGGGATCGAGTTTATCGTCCCCGTCCCCCGGCCGGCCCGGTGACCGGTGACCGGTGTCGGCAGTGTTGTCTACGATCGAAGCATGACCGATTCGGAGGCCGCGGAGAACGCCCTGCCCCCGGTGACCCTCGACACGAAGCTGCAGAACGTGGTCGGCGGCAAGACGGCCGTCGCCCTGGTCAAGGCCTTCGGCGTCGAAACCGTCGGCGACCTGCTCAGCCACTACCCGCGCCGCTACGCCCGCCGCGGCGAGCTGTCCTCGATCAGCCTGTTGCCACTCGATGAGAACGTGACGATCGTCGCCGAGATCCGCACGGTCGAGGAGCGCCCGATGAAGGCCCGCAAGGGGTCGATCGTCGAGGTGAAGATCTCCGACGGTCGCGGAATCCTCAGCCTCACCTGGTTCAACCAGTCCTGGCGGGCTAAACAGCTCCGGCCCGGCATGCGCGGCATGTTCGCCGGCAAGGTCACCGACTACCGGGGGCACCTGCAGCTCACCCACCCGACCTACCGGCTGTTCGGCCCAGGTGCCGAAGACGAGCCCGAGATGCCCACGGATGCCGCGGCCGCCAAACTCTGGATCGAGCAGCCCATCGCCATCTACCCGGCCACGAACACGGTGGCCAGCTGGCAGATCGCCCAGACGATCGAGCTTGTGCTCGACAGCCTCGGCCCCGTTCCGGACCCGATCCCGACCGAGGTGCGCTCCGAGCGTGGGCTGCTCCCGCACGGCCGGGCGCTCGAGCTCATCCACCAGCCGGAGACCGACTCGGACTGGCGCCGCGCCCGGGACACCCTGCGGTTCACGGAGGCCTTCGTGCTGCAGAGCGCCCTGGTGCAGCAGCGAAACGAGGCGCGGGCGCAGAAGACCGTCGCGCGCGTTCCCGCGCCCGGCGGGTTCCTCGACCGGTTCGACGCCGCGCTGCCGTTCACCCTCACCGACGACCAGCAGAACGTAGCGGCGGAGATCGCCGACGATATCGCCCAGACGTCCCCGATGAACCGGCTCGTGCAGGGGGAGGTCGGTTCCGGCAAGACGGTCGTGGCCTTGCGGGCCATGCTCGCAGTGGCGGACTCCGGCGGCCAGGCCGCGTTGCTCGCCCCCACCGAGGTCCTGGCGGCCCAGCACCTGCGCTCGATCGCGCGCGCGCTCGGCCCCGAACTGTCGGTCGAGCTGATGCCCACCCTGATCACGGGGCAGCTGCCCGTCGCGGAGCGCCGCAAGGCGTTGCTGCGCACGGTGTCCGGGCAAGCTCAGATCGTGATCGGCACTCACGCGCTACTGGGCGAGAAGGTCACCTTCTTCGACCTCGGCCTGGTCGTCGTCGATGAGCAACACCGATTCGGCGTCGATCAGCGTGAGGCGCTTCGGCAGAAGGGCGCCCTCCCGCCCCATGTGCTGGTGCTCACGGCCACGCCCATTCCGCGCACCGTGGCCATGACCGTGTTCGGCGACCTCGACGTGAGCACGATCGCGGAGCTGCCCGAGGGCCGGCAGGGCATCGAGACGTTCGTGGTGCCGCTCTTCGAGAAACCCGCCTGGGTCACCCGGGTGTGGAGCCGGCTGGCGGAAGAGCTCGCCCAGAAACGCCAGGCGTTCGTGGTCTGCGCGGCGATCTCCCCGAAGCAGCTCGAGGAGGGCGAGATCGCCGACCCCGAGGCGTCGGCATCGGCATCGGCGTCAGTGTCGGCACCGGCCGACGTCGAGACCGTGCTCGCCGAACTCCGCCGCAACCCGGTGCTCGCGTCCGCCCGCATCGAGCCCCTGCATGGCCGCATGACCAGCGAACAGAAAGACCAGACCATGCGGTCCTTCGCCGCCGGGGAGATCGACGTGCTCGTCGCCACGACGGTGATCGAGGTCGGCGTCGACGTGCCCAACGCCTCCGCGATGGTGGTGATGGATGCCGACCGGTTCGGCGTGTCCCAGCTGCACCAGTTGCGCGGCCGGGTGGGCCGCGGGGGCGTGCCCGGGCTCTGCCTGCTCGTCACGTCCGCGGAGGCCGAGTCGCTGGCCCGGGAGCGGGTCGAGGCGGTCGCGGCCACCCTGGACGGCTTCGAACTGGCGCAGGTCGACCTCGAGCTGCGCCGGGAAGGCGACGTGCTCGGCCTGAACCAGTCCGGCGGCCGCTCCTCACTGCGCCTGCTCCGGGTGGCCACCGACGGGGTCCTGATCGGCGAGGCCCGCGGCTACGCCCAGCGACTGAGCGACCAGGACCCGCTCCTCGAGAGCGTCCCGGCGCTGCGGGAGGCGGTGCGTCGGCGCCTCGACGATTCCGAACGGGCATCACTCACCAAGAGCTGACCTGTGTGCACCGAGCCGTGTGCACCGAGCCGTGCCTGACGAGCCGTGTCGGCCGGCGCTCCCTGTGCACGGGCTGAGTATCTGCGGGGGCCTGCCGCCGACTTGGTGCGTGGCGGGGCGAGGTTCCCGGTCTCGGGCTAGGGTGAATCCATGCGCAGGATCGCCGTCGTCCCCGGATCATTCGACCCCGTCACACTGGGTCACCTCGACGTGATCGAGCGGGCGGCCGGTCTCTTCGACGAGTTGCATGTCCTCGTCGTGCACAACCCGGGCAAGACGGCGTTATTGCCGATCAGCCGCCGGGTCGAGCTCCTGCAGAAGTCGATCCGCGACGCCGGGATCGCCGGCAACATCGTGGTCGCCTCCTGGAGCATGGGACTCCTGGTCGACTACTGCCTCGAGGTGGGAGCGAGCGTGCTGATCAAGGGCATCCGTTCCCAGGTGGACGTGGCGTACGAGACCCCGATGGCGATCGTCAACCGCAACCTGGCCGCTGTCGAAACCGTTTTCCTGCTGCCGGACCCGGCCCACGCCCACGTGTCCAGTTCACTGGTGCGCCAGGTCGCCGCCCTCGGTGGCGACATCGCCCCGTACGTCCCCGAAGCGGTTGCGGAGTTCCTGCAAAAGGCACCCGTGTGAACTTATATCCCGTTCGGATAGGGACGGTCCCGGCGGTCGCGGGGATCGCGGTCGGCGCCGCCGCCGTTCCGGACGAGGAGACCCCGATGGACCTTCCGATGGTCGAGGTCGCGGCTCGCGCCATCATCCGTAATGTCGAGACGGTCATCGACGGCAAGCACGAGGCCGTGACCACGGCGCTGACGGTTCTCCTGGCCCAGGGCCATCTCCTGATCGAGGATGTCCCCGGCGTGGGGAAGACCATGCTGGCCAAGGCCCTCGCCAAATCGCTGGACTGCACCGTGAGCCGGATCCAGTTCACCCCCGACCTGCTGCCGTCCGACGTGACCGGCGTGTCGGTGTTCAACCAGGTGGACCGCCGGTTCGAGTTCAAGCCCGGCGCCATCTTCGCGAACATCGTGATCGGTGACGAGATCAACCGGGCGAGTCCGAAGACCCAGTCGGCGCTGCTGGAGTGCATGGAGGAACGCCAGGTCACCGTGGACGGCTTCACCTATCTGCTGCCGGTGCCGTTCACGGTCGTCGCGACGCAGAACCCGATCGAGATGGAAGGCACCTACGCCCTGCCGGAGGCCCAGCGGGACCGGTTCATGGCCCGCATCTCGATGGGGTATCCCGACACGGAGTCGGAGCTGATGATGCTCGATTCCCGGGACGCCACGAGCCCGCTGGACGGCATCGAGGCCGTCGTGTCCGGCGCGCAGCTGCGGGGAATGATGACGGCGGCCCGCGCCGTGTTCGCGTCCGCCGCGGTCAAGGAATACGCGGTCAGCCTGGTTCGGGCCACCCGCGACGACCGCGACCTGCGTCTGGGGGCGAGCCCCCGGGCCACCCTGCAGCTCATTCGCGCGGCCAAGGCCCAGGCGGCCCTGCAGGGACGTGAGTACGTGCTTCCGGACGACATCGACTCGCTGGCTCTGGCCGTGCTCAGCCACCGGCTGATGGCCAGCGGTCGCGTGCTCGGTCACCACCAGGACAGTGGGCCTCTGATCGAGGAGATCGTGCGGCGGATCATCGCCGAGACCCCCGTGCCGCTCGGTCCCGCCGGACTCCACTGATTCCGATGCCAGCCCAGCAGCGGCGCGGCCGACCGGTCTGGTTCCCCCGGCTCACCGTCCGCGGGGGGATGTTCCTCGTCACCGGGGCCCCGCTGCTCCTCTACTCGCTGGTCAGCAATCAACGCGATCTCCTGTTCGTCGCCTGTCTGCTTCTGGTGGTCCCGGTCGTCGCCGTCGCTTACGTTTCCGTGCGACCCGTGCGGCTCCAGGTCACCCGCACGTTCCACCCGCCCGTCGTGGCCGCCGGGGGGGAAACCACCGTGGCGCTCACCCTCTGCAATCTCTCGTCCCGGGCCGTGACCGGCCTGCGGTGGCGGGATGCGGCCCCGGAAGCCCTGGCCGTGCCGCCCGGAGCGACGCTGCCGGGGCTCGACCGATTCGAGGGCGGCGCGGCCGACGGGGCCGACACCGTGCACCTCGATTACCGCGTGACGCCCCGGCGCCGGGGCGTCTACCCCTGTGGGCCGGCCCTGATCGGGCAGCCCGATCCCTTCGGCCTGACCGTCGGCGAGTGGACGGTGGGGGAGCCGCAGGACCTGGTCGTCACGCCCCGCGTCACCGACCTGGCCGGTCGGGGCCTGGAGAGCGTCCGTGGCGACGGCGAGGTGCCGGAGCGGCTGCGCCACGTGCACCACAACTCGGATCAGCTGATCGCCCGCGAGTACCGGCCGGGCGACCAGCTGCGCCGGGTGAACTGGCCGGCCACCGCGCGCCACGGCGAGATCATGGTGCGGCAGGAGGAGGAACAGAGCAAGCCGCGGGCCCGTCTCGTGTTCGATACGGCCCTGCACGGACGACGGAAACGGATGCCCGGCCCGGGCGGGCACCAGGTCCTCCGCCACGACCCGGCCTTCGATGTGGCCGTCGAGCTCGTCGCATCCGTCGGCGCCCACCTGCTCGAGGCCGGCTACCAGCTGGACCTGATCGAGCTGGGCCCCGGCCGGCTTGCCCCGGCCAGCGCCCGCGCGGGTGGCGGCCTGCGCGGCGACCCCGGCGACGTGCGGGAACTGGTGTTCCGCGAACCGGGGGAGGTTCGGTCCCTGCTCGTCCTGCTGGCCGGCATCGAACCGCCGGACCCGGATGAGTCGGCGGACCCGGATGAGCCGCCGGACCCGGATGAGCCGGCGGACACCCACGAGCCGGCGGCCACCCCCGGACCGGCGAGTGCGGCCGGGGCGACGCGCCCGGCGGATGCGGCCGGGGCGACGGGGAGGCCACGGATGCCCCTGTCCCCGCTCGGCCGTATGCTGCCGACCTTCGCGGTGCTGGTCGACATCGACGCGCAGGACACGGACGAACTCGCTCACCTGGCCTCCCGGAGCCGGTCCTCCGTCGCCTTCGTGCTGGACCCCATGAACCCGGAGTCCGTGGCGCGGCTGCGGGACGCCGGCTGGCGCTGCGTGCGCCTGCAAACGGCGCGGGACATCCCGGGCGCCTGGGTGGCCGCCGTCGGGGAAAGGCAGGCCGCTGATGACGGCGCCTGAGGCCCGGCTGCCGGCCCGCGCGCCTGGCCCCGCTCCTGCCCCCCTGCCGGCGC